>NZ_JAYGHM010000015.1:0-13253 GCF_034931125.1 Rivularia sp. UHCC 0363
ATCTCCCCATCTCCCCGTCCCCCCATCCCCCCCTCTCCCCATCCCCCCATCTCCCCATCCCCCCCATCTCCCCCCCTTCAATAAGGTGGACAAACACGCTCCAACGAGTACGGAAGTTGCTGACAGGCTTTATTAAATGATTTGGGTTGAATCAGCCACCATGCGAGCAATCCCAATGCTGTACCCCCAACTACGAGCAGCAATAATCCTGCTAATAATAATATTGGATTACGTTGGGATTTCTTCTTTACTGTTGCAGTGGTATTTGGAACGGGTTCTTCGTCATCAAGTTGCAAGTCTAGTAATGCTTGAGAACTTGCTGCTAATTCTGGTTCTGGTTGTGCGCTTTGTTCTGGTTGTAAAACTTCGATATCGGATGCTTTGGGACTTACTACAGCTAAGTAATCTGGTATGACGCGACAATGAGTGATAACTACTGAAATGTTATCGTGTCCGTTTTTCTGATTGGCTAACTTAATCCAAGAATCCGCAGCTTCTTGAGTCGTTACTTCCCCGGTCAATACTGGTAAGGCATAATCGCGCCAATAATGTTCTACTAAATTATTGTCGCTCAAACCGTCGGAGCATAACAGCAATATTCCATCTTCTTCTAAAATAAACCGTCGGACTTGAGGATGAAGATATTCTCCTTCTTTAGTACCCAAAGCTTGAGTAAGTGCTGTACCATCGGGACGCTGCAATGCTTGACGATACAAACTACGACCGTGACATACTTCCCGCGTTGCTACATCGTCATCAACTGTAAGTAATTGACAATAATCGCGAGTAATCCAGTAAGCACGACTGTCTCCAACGCTTGCTAGATAAAGTTCGCAGGCATTTTCCGATCGCCAATTACCAGTAGTTTGTACGCTCTGCGGTATCTGCACTGACATTACCAGCGTTGTTGCCATCCGTTCTCTTTTTTGGCGTTTTTGCTGGTCGTTCGCATTACAAATTAAGTTATTTACAACTCGCAAACTCGCTTCAATTTGCTGTTTTAACAATTCTGGAGACACAATTTCCGTTTGCTGAGCAACTTCCGCAAGTAAAGCGCGAATTTGCAACGTTACCGACTGTACCGCTAAATTGGAAGCAACTTCACCACCTTCATGTCCGCCGATTCCATCGCAAACAATAGATACTTTAGATAATACTTCTTGAGAATTCTTATTATTAGGAAAACAATTGTCTTCGTTTCTCAGTAATTGCTGCCCTTTATCTGTAGTTCCAGATACTTTCAAAGTCAAAGGTAATTCCGCTGCTGCTGATAGTAATAACTGATTGAGTTGAGCAGCAATACTTTCAAAATCAACTACACCGCTACACATCTGCTGAACAATTTTTTTCAACGAATTATTAATTTTTGTGTTGGAAATCGCTACAATTGGTTGCCAAGATTCTCCTAATTGCTGCAAAGTTGGTGTATCTGTACTTTCGATCAGTTCCAGCAAGCGGACGCACCAACCTTGTACCCGCAGGTTTTCTGGAACCAGCAAACTACCCGCAACCCCCAATTCAGATAAAGGCTGCCATAATTCGAGGATTTGCCACAACCAGTAAACTTGTCTAACTGCCGTTGTATCCCACACATCGGCAATTGCCGGATAAAGACTGCCTTTATCGTTGATGGGCGCATTTTCTAGCAACAAGATATTATCTTCACCTGGTTGAGACCGCGCAAATCCGTAGACATGAGGTACGTGCGATCGCAAGGTATGCAGTCGCAAATAGGGAATTACTTTGTTTGGTAAATTTTCTGATATATCTGGTATTAATATTGGCTGAGTATCTAACCAAATTTGAGGTGAAATAACTTCGTAGCGAGCAGCGATTTTGTCTCCTGGCTGCCAATTGTGATTTTTCGTTCCTACCGCCCAAACATATCGGTAAACAAGAGGTGTCAAGCAATTAGCGCAAAGACGATTACCTACAGTATTAATGGGGTCGGTACAGTGGGGATTCGTGCAATAAACTATCCTTTGAGTAGAAATCATCAGGTATAAATTCCATCGATTAGTATCAACACGTAAATTTCAGTTACATTTAGCAGTCAAAGAATTTAGCCTATTGTTAGACTGAATGAGTATGCTGTCAACCAAAGTCTGTTATAAGAAGTAATCAAAATTTACCGCAAAAATAACAATTTTGACTTTCTGAAAATTGTCAGTATGCAGGTGTATTTAAATTTAGTACGGATAGGCGTTAAATATATTTTCTTTTTTGGACTAACAAACAAACTGGCTATCAGTATAAAATGTTGCTTTCATCCTTTATACTTGAGCCTTCCACGTACTGCTGACTACAAATTTATCTATCCTAAACTTAGATTTTAGGATGGCGTTATGTCTACAACTTTAATATGGCTGATAGCTGGAGCCTGTTTGTGTTTGTCGGAATTATTTATACCCACTGCTTTTGTCGCTTTTATGATGGGCATCAGCGCCTTTATAGTAGCGTTATTGTCTTTAGTATTGGGTAACTTATGGCTGCAAGTATTGTCTTGGTTGCTGCTTTCCACATCATTAATAGTGCTTACCCGTAAATATATTTCACCACGACGACGTAGATCGAGAATTCGGGATGCAGTTTCAGCGGAAACTATTACAGAAATAGCCGCTGGGAAAACAGGACGAGTTTTGTATGAAGGCAATTCTTGGCAAGCCCGATGTGACGATCACGAAGCTTTTATTGCCGCTTATCAAAGAGTTTACGTTGTGAGGCGCGAAGGTACAACCTTGATTGTCATGCCCGAAAATATTTTGCATTCTTGATTGTTTTTGGGTTTGGTGTTTAATTTTCATGCTTGAAAAATAATATTAGGAGAAAAACAATGGAACAACTATTTTTACTGATATCCTTAGCTTTGGGTGGTTCTGCCTTAGCTGGTAGCGTCAAAATTATCAATCAAGGAAACGAAGCCTTAGTAGAAAGATTGGGAAGCTACAACGCAAAGTTAGAACCCGGACTTAACTTTATGATTCCTTTCTTTGATCGCGTAGTTTATCGCGAAACTATTCGAGAGAAAGTAATTGACATTCCTCCCCAAAAGTGCATCACTCGCGACAACGTAGCCATTGAAGTTGATGCTGTAGTTTACTGGCGGATTGTTGACATGGAAAAAGCTTACTATAAAGTAGAAGATTTAAGAGCAGCAATGGTGAATTTGGTATTAACTCAAATTCGCTCGGAAATGGGACAGTTAGAACTCGACCAAACTTTTACCGCTCGTACCGAAGTTAATGAAATTTTATTGCGCGAACTAGATATTGCCACAGACCCTTGGGGTGTAAAAGTAACACGGGTTGAATTACGCGATATTGTTCCTTCCAAAGCAGTACAAGACTCAATGGAATTGCAGATGACCGCAGAAAGACGCAAGCGGGCAGCAATTTTGACATCAGAAGGCGAACGAGAAGCAGCGGTTAATAGTTCCAGAGGTCGAGCCGAAGCCCAAGTTTTAGAAGCAGAAGCCGATCAAAAAGCCGTAATTTTACAGGCAGAAGCACAGCAAAAAGCTACCATTCTTAAAGCAGAAGCCGACCGTCAGCAGCAAGTACTCAAAGCCCATGCAGTTGCTCAAGCATCAGAAATTCTCGCTCAAAAAATGAAAGACAATCCCAAAGCCCAGCAAGCATTAGAAGTGTTATTAGCCTTGGGTTATTTGGACATGGGAGCAGCCATCGGACAAAGCGGAAGCGCCAAAGTCATGTTTATGGACCCACGCACAATTCCCGGTACCCTAGAAGGTATACGTTCCATCGTTTCCGACGCGCAGGTTGATGTGATGGGGTGACAAGAGGACAAGGGGATGGGGAGATGGGGAGATGGGGGGAAAGATAATGAGTCGCACCCTTACGTGTAAACGTAGTTATTAACTCCTCACTCCTAACTCCTAACTATTCCCAATGCCCCATGCCCCATGCCCAATTCTCAATTAACAAGCTTGCTCAGCGTGACATTTTTCGCATAAGCCGAAGAATTCTAATGTGTGATAAAAGATTTTGAAATTTTGGTTGGTTTCCAATTCGGTTTCTAGTTGATGCACCGGACACTGATCGATCGCAATTGAGTTACCGCATTGCAAGCAGGTTAAATGATGTTTGTCTTGCTGTACTAAGCTGTAGAGTGCTTCACCGTTAGCTAAGGTTCTTACTTGTACTAAACCTTCAAGTTTGAGAGCTTCCAAAGAACGATAAACTGTCGCTAAACCCATGCTTTGATTGCTATGACGCAAATCCACATATATATTTTGGGCGGAAATGCTTTGTTTACTGGATTTGAGCAGGTTTAGAATCCGCTCTTGGCTGCGGGTACGTATGGGTTTCATAAAAGATAACTATTTAAATAACAGTAAGAAATAATTTCTATGGCGATGCCTAGCTTTAATTTACTTTAATCATTTGAGAATATCATTTCCCTTGAGTGACCACAGAAAGATATAGTATACTCAGAGCCGCATTGGGTAAGATTAAGTGTCAATTAAATATCAAGTCAAAATTTTTGTAACTCTTCGTCCTTCAGTTTTAGACCCAGCAGGTGTAGCAGTACAGTCCGGACTAAAACAGATGGAATACAACAACGTTGAACAAGTGCGAATTGGGAAATATATAGAATTAACTATTACTTCAGAAGACGAAGATTCAGCCCGTCAAGATCTAAATAAAATATGCGACCAAATGCTCGCTAATCCCACCATTGAAAATTACCGCTTCGATTTAACTGAGGTGGAATCGGTTACTGGAGCAATTTAGGAATTTTGGATTTCTACCTCTGACCTTTGACCTTTGACCTTTCTTTGACCTTATGAAATTTGGTGTTGTTGTTTTCCCTGGTTCTAATTGCGATCGCGATGTTGCTTATGTGACGCGAGATATTTTGTCTCAACCAACTCGTATGGTTTGGCATCAAGATACTGATATTTCCGATATTGATGTAATAATTCTACCTGGTGGTTTTAGCTATGGGGATTATCTCCGTTGCGGTGCGATCGCTCGGTTTTCTCCGGTGATGTCTTCTGTTATCACACACGCACAAAAGGGTAAGTTTGTCTTGGGTATCTGCAATGGTTTTCAGGTATTAACTGAGTCGGGGCTGCTACCGGGTGCGTTAATTAAAAATCAAGATTTACATTTTATCTGCGACAGAGTACCGCTTGTGGTTGAGCGCAACGATCTACCTTGGACGCAAGGTTATCAAAATGGCGAACAGATAATTTTACCCGTGGCTCATGGGGAAGGGCGATTTTATGCTGATGATAAAACTTTGGCGAAATTGGAAGATAATAACCAAGTTGTATTTCGCTACGGTGAAAATCTCAATGGTTCATTAAGAGATATTGCAGGTATTTGCAATCGTGAAGGTAATGTGTTGGGTATGATGCCGCATCCTGAGAGGGCTTCCGATGCGATGTTGGGTAATACTGATGGGTTGAAGTTGTTTCAGGGATTGTTGGAGGTTTTGGTGGGGGTTTAGGTTTGGGAGGCGTTGCAGCGCAACGTCTTCTGTAAAAAAATCACTTTTTCAAACAAATATTAAAACATACATAAATATACTTATGCTAAATTTGACTAAGGTATACATTGATGTTTGACTAAGGTAATATTTAATTAAATTATATTAGCTGAATCATCAAAGCTTACTTTGTCAAGTCTTTCAAAAGAGGGTGTAGATGAATAAAGCAATAGATCCAAAACTTCTGCAAAAGATAACACAATGGAAAAAGGATCTTGCTGAACTTGGAAAGCTTAATCGGCTATTGTATTTTCAAAAGGATAAGAAATCTACTACAGAAATTCCAATACCAGCAGCTGAGATATTTGAGACATTAGTAATTCACGAACAATCAATTTCTCTAAATAATTTAGCAACTGATGAGACAGATAATCTAATAATAAACAAAAATTTAACAGCCCTCTATAAGGATGCTAGAGACATCTTTGAACAAAAGGGTGTAAACGTTCTATTTATTGCACTTGGCACTCTCAAATGGAATTCTAAGGAGAAACCACGAGAGGAAATAATATCTCCTATTATACTTATACCAGTTGAATTAGATAAGCCTCCAAGGAAAAAAGAATATAGCCTTTTATCTACAGATGAATCTATTTTCATAAACCCTGCTTTGGCATTGAAGTTAAAAAATGACTATGGAATTATATTGAATGAAGAAATTAATACAGATAATGATTTAGATTATCAAAAGCTTTTAGATAAAGTTCGTGAAGATAAAGATATTAGTAAACGCATAAATAATAACAATTGGAAAATTGAAGATACTACATATCTTGGCTTATTCGAGAGAAAAAAAGTTTCAATTATAAAAGACTTAGAATATCTTCAACAAGAAGCAGTTACTAAGATAAATAATCCCATTTTATTAGGATTAGCAAATAATAGAAAACTATATGAATCAAGCACTCCTGAGATAATTCCAGCAGAAAATTTAGATGAGTGTATACTTCCTAGCTCAGTATTACAAGTTCTTGAAGCTGATTCCAGTCAACAACAAGTTATTGAAGCTGCAATATCAGGAATGAGCTTTATAGTACAAGGTCCTCCAGGTACAGGTAAAAGTCAGACTATAGTCAATTTAATTGCAGAATTAATTGGTCAAAACAAGAAAGTTCTTGTTGTTGCAGAAAAACCAGTCGCGTTACAAGTCGTTTTTGATAGGCTGAATAAATCTGGTTTAGAAGAAGCTATTATCAATTTTTCTAATCAAGATATAGGTAAAAAGAAAAATTTCGCAAAATATCTGAAAAATTATAGAAAAGATTACGAACAGATTTATGAAGAATTGGACTTAAATTATATATTTTATGAATTAACTAGTAGCAGGCAAATATTAAATCGGCATTCTAAAATGCTACATCAAAAATGGCAGCCAATAGAAAAATCGATGTTTGAGCTTTACGGTGAGCTTCTAAAACTTCAAAGGGAATGTAGTTATGAAATTAGATTTACTTTTCGTAATATCAATGAATGGTCTTATATTCAGTTAGCCCGAGCTAAAAATTTAATAGATAAGCTTATTCAATTTTATCCTTTTATAAAATGTCAGCAAAAGACTGTATGGCAACAAAGTAATCTAACAACTCTCAACTCTCAAAAACGTGAAGAAATATATGAAGGTATTGATAAATTATCTCAACATATTAAATTAGTTAAAGAAATTGGTGATGAATTAGCTATATTAATGGATCAAAGAAAGCCTCAAACATTAGAAGAATTGGAATTTATTGTTAAGGCTGGGCATCACATAGCTAATTTTCCTTTAGGAAAACGTCGTCATCAAAAACAAGGTGAGTTTGAAAATGTTTTTGTGCAAATAACTGGATTTATCGATATTCCTAAAGTACCAAAGTTTTGGATATCAAACACTAATATAAAACTTTTATGGGAGTTATTATCTGAATTAGAAAATGACTACAATTTGGAGCAAGAATATTCTAATAATTTAGCGAGTAAATATAGAAGTTCCTTTTTTAGTCAAAATTTACGGACAGTACTATCAATATGCAGAGGATGGGGTCTTTTTCGTTGGTTTAATCCTAAATACTGGGAGGATAAACGTAAAATATTAAATTATCGAAAGTCAAAAAGATATTGTTCTGATAAAAACCTCATAAATGATTTAGAAAAAGCTGTAAAAATTCATAAGATTAAGAGTAAGTTAATAGATGATAACTACCGACCTCGGCTAGCTTTTGAAAATTTCTTTATAAGAGATAAACCAGACTTTTTTAGTATAAAATTAGCCCTTGTATGGTTCGATGAATTACTAAAATATAAGCTAAGCAAAAAAAGTATATCGGAATTAATTTATTCAGAAAATAGTAGACGGGAGTTGATCAATGCTTTAGACAAACTAAATTGGCAAAAAAACTTAAAAGAGATTAATAATGAATTTGAGATATTACGGGATTATTTTGATTATCCAGAAAAGATGATTAATGGCTCTAATAGCTACTTTAATAATATTCCTATTAATGAAATAGAACACTTTCTCGAAAAAGCTGCCAACGAGTTAGATTTATTTAGAGAATGGTTAGATTATCAGGAAAATATTAAGCAACTTAAGGGTATGGGATTAGAATCTTTCTTAGATAAAATTAAGGAAGGTGACGCTTCTCCTAATGTTTGGTCTACTATTTTTGAAAAAAGTTTTTATTATTACTGGTTACAATATATTTACGATAACAGTGCTGAATTAAGATGTTTTAACTTTAAAATTCATGAAGATACTATCAGAAAATTTTCTCATAAAGATGAGAAGCGATATGAATTTGCAAAAGTAAGACTGCAAAAATTGTATGCAGAACAGCGTGACAATTGGTTTCAAACAAAAGATGCAAAACCAACAATTTCATACTTTGAGCAAGAAACTCAAAAACAGAGAAAGCAAGATGAAATAAGACAGTTTATTCAAAAAGCTTGTGATTTGGTTTTAGCGCTCAAACCATGCTGGTTGATGAGTCCTTTAATGGTAAGCGAGTATATTCCTCCAGAGTTAGTTCCTTTTGATGTTGTGATATTTGACGAAGCATCTCAAATTCGTACAGAAGATGCTGTTTCATCTATCATGCGGGCAAAACAAGTAATAGTTGTTGGTGATACGCAACAGATGCCTCCATCTTCATTTTTTTCTGGTATTGGTTCTGATGATGATGATGATGAAAACCAAGATGAAGCACCTTATGAGAGTTTTTTAGCTGAGTGCGGAAAATTTATGAAGGAATTTACTTTGAAATGGCACTATCGTAGCCAAGATGAAAGTTTAATAGATTTTTCTAATAAGAAGTTTTACGAATCAAAGCTTGTTACTTTTCCAAGTCCAGTAAAAGATAAAAATCGAGGAGTTTTCTTTCATCATGTTCCGGATGGGGTATACGAGCGTGGTGGAAAGGGTCATAATATACGGGAAACTGAGGAAGTAGTACAACTTGCTTTATGCCATGTTCAGCAGAATATGAATCTTAGTCTTGGTATTATTGCATTTAGCAAAAAACAAGCAAATGCTATCCAGAAAAAAATTGAAGAACTAGGTCAAAATAACGATGAACTAGCAGAGTTTTGTCAGGATGACTCAGAGAAATTTTTTGTCAAAAACTTAGAAAACGTACAAGGTGATGAAGCAGACGTAATTATTCTTAGCTTTGGATACGGAAGAGATCAAGAAGGGAAATTTGAAAGAAAATTTGGTCCTATTAATTACCCAGGAGGAGAAAGACGATTAAATGTAGCAATAACTCGTGCAAAGCACAAACTTATATTAGTGGCATCAATAACTCCAGATATGCTGTCTGGAGTTTACAGTGAGGGTGTAATTTGTTTTAAAGAGTATTTCGAGTATATTCAGCAGGTTGAAAGAGAAAGAACTCAAGAAACAAATTCTATAATTTCTAATCCTAATTCACTTTTAATAGAAGATATTTCATACGCTCTTCAAAAAGAAGGATACGAAGTCGAAACATCTTTAGGTGCTTCCAGTTATCCTATTGATTTAGCTGTCAAAAACAAACAGCAAAGCAACGAGTTTTTATTAGGCATTGAGTGTGATGGATTGACTTATAATAAATATCCAACAGCACGCGATCGCGACCGCTTGAGAAGAATGGTTCTAGAGAAAATGAATTGGCAGATTCATCGAATTTGGTCAAAGGAGTGGTATCACAATCGAGATGCACAAATAAAGTTGCTTATCGAACGGCTAAAACAGTTAGAAGTTCAGCAAGAAATATAGTTCTCTATTTAGTTATCCACAATATTGTTAGCAATAGATTTTAAGACAGTTCATGAAACCTGAAAAAATAGAAGAACTTCTGGTCAAGATTGAAAAAATACAATCAATTATGATTGATGTTGCCACTTGTCAGTCAAATATTCGGGATGAAGAAGAATCCTATCAGGAACATTATCAAGATATTGATATAACGATTGAGTTTTTGAATGAAGAAAATTTAGATATTATACATATCAATGAATTTGACAATCTTAGGAAGTGGTATAATTTTTACTCTGATAATGACCTAAATACACAAGCACGTAAAAAACACGTTTATGAACTTTATCCTGATATAATTAATCAACTAGAAAATTACTTATATAATAATTTTGATAAATCCAAGGAAAAAAATGATTTAGATGATTTTGATATTTCTCAAATTGAAAAATTTTTGAAAAACCTTGAGGGTATCAAAAGCATTATGACTGATGTTGCCACTAAAAAATCTAAACTTGAAGATTATGAAGAAATTTATATAAAAATTTGGCAAGATATCGCATTTCAAATAAGACAGCTAGGAATAATTGGTGTACCTATTACGAATCCAAACAAATTTAGGACATTATCGCATTGGAAAGCTTATTATTCATGTGAGCTTGAAAAATACCAATATAGACGAGATTATGTTAGTAATCTGTACTCAAATATTATTACTCCAATTAATAAAGCCACAACAAGATATCATTCGATAGGTTCTTCAGTTGAAGATTTTGTAGAGTATCTCAAGCGTTATCTAACCGAGGCACAATCTATTCCTTCTATATCTAATCTTAGAGAGGAAACTGACCAACTGGTTTCGACTAAAAATATTAACGCTAGTTCACCTCAACGCAAAATTAAAGAATTAGGAATAGATTCTAATTCTGATTTAACAGAATTAAGAGTTATCTCTCCGGTGATTTCAACAGGTTATTCTTCACAAAATGAATTTAATAATAATCAAACTGATGTTGTTATTCTCACCGCTTTGCCAAAGGAGCGAGATGCTATTCTAAAGTATCTCGAATCATCTCAAATAGTAGAATATTCTGGTCGAACTTTTCATAAAGCTTCTATTAAAACAAATAAATCAGAAACTGTTTATCAAGCTGTTATTTTGTGTTTACCTTCAATGGGTAATAACCAAGCTGCGATCGCAGTTCAAAAAGCAATAACCGAACTTAATCCATCTCATGTTATTTTGGCTGGAATTGCAGGAGGAGTTCCCAAAGAGGATAGTAGATATTTAGGTGATGTTATAGTAGGCGAACAGATTGTTGATTGTCAATTGAAGAAGCAAGTTCAAGTAGAACAAGGTAATTCACAAAATCAACCAAGATATCAGGTATATCGTCCTGCAAGAGTTTTGCTAGAAGCAGCAAAGAACTTACCTTTTCAAAACTGGGCTTTGTGCATAAAAGCTCAACGACCTGATGGTACAACACAAAGAGTTAATCCTGCCGTACATTTTGGTGTTATTGCATCTGGTAACACCGTTATTGCTGACCAAAATTTAAGAGATGAGTTACAAAGTGATTGGTCACAACTGATTGGTGTTGAAATGGAAGGAGCAGGGGCTGCACTTGCTGCTTATGAAAGTGATTTTATGCCTGGAATTTTTCTTGTCAAAGGAATGTGTGACTGGGCTGATGGTTCCAAAAATGATGATTGGCAAGAATACGCAGCCGAAACAGCAGCATCGTTTGTGATAGAGCTATTGAAATCAGCGCCTTTTGAAAGTAGGTTAGAATTACATCCTCAGAGTAATCATGTTAGTAATCAAGAAGCATTACCTCAAAGCAATTTAAAACCGCAGAATTTAGTAAATGAAAATCCTATTAAAACAACTAGTACAGTCACAACAAATTATTCAGGAAAAATAAAAATAACTATTTGCAACAGGCTTATTCGAGACTGGGAAAATTTGGCAGACTACTTTGATATTAAATTACACGAGCGTGAAACTTTTGATAAAGGGAAGGAAGCACGACGTGTATGGGAATGGTTAGAACAAAGAACTAAGCTTCACGAATTAGAAGATGCATTAACTGCAATAGGACGTGAAGATTTAGTAGAAGAACTAAATAAATCTATATAGCAACTGTCCAAAGTCGTGTAGGGGAGCATCATGACTGAAAAACAAAATCGAATCCTTGATATTTATCTCCTTGAATACGAGAAGTTAAAGGAAGAGCAAGCACAGCGAATTGGTTTTCGCGACAACATGATTTATGTGACGTTAGGAGTTTTTGGTGGTGTTATCTCTTTCGCTCTTTCTAACAAAATTAATTACTATGCTCTCTTAGTAATACCTTTTGTTTGTCTTATCCTTGGTTGGACGTATCTTGTTAATGACGAGAAAATTTCGGCTATTGGTAGATATATTCGTTTAACATTAGTAGAAAAAATTAAGCAAGAAACTAGCTATAATGAAATTGAATCAATTTTTGGCTGGGAAATTGTACACAGAAGTGACAAACGTCGAAGAAGACGTAAGATAGAGCAATTGATTATTGATGAGATAACTTTTGTATTTTCAGGAATATTTGGTTTAGTTGCTTTCTGGGTTTTAGTGCAACAACATCACTGGGCTATTATTTTCCTGTGTATTGTAGAAATGCTGCTTCTGATAATTTTAGGAATAGAAATTTTTATATATGCCGATTTGGCAAAAGGTAAATAAGCAAATCTTTAGATGGCGATCGCCAATTTTGGCTTTAACACCCCAACCGCTACACTAAAACTAAACATCTCCTTCCTTCTCCCATGCTTTCCACCGCTCCCGAATACCAAATCACCTGGGAAAAACTCCCCGAAGACTTTGTTTTAGACAACGAACTTTTAAACGATATAAATCAACCTTTACTCGCTGCTGCATTAACCGAAAGTTTAGAAATTGCCGGAAAATTACCAGATAATTCTCTAACTACCACTAATTACGGTATCTGCGCTACTGTAAATCAAAAGATGGTAGTAAAAGCCCCAGATTGGGCTTATGTAACTAATATTACGGTGTCGCGACAGGAAGTCAAACGCAGTTACACTCCGCAACTTCATGGTGATATTCCAGTTATTGTCATGGAATTTCTTTCCGATACTGAAGGTAGCGAGTATTCGATTAAACCTACTTATCCCCCTGGAAAATGGTTCTTTTACGAGCAAATTTTAGAAGTTCCCAACTATATTATTTTTGAACCAGATAGCGGTGAAATCGAAGTTTATCAATTGGATGATTCAAAGCGGTATCATCTGCAAAAACCCGATGCTAATAACCGTTTTTGGATTGCTCAAATGGAGCTATTTTTAGGAGTGTGGGAAGGAAACAGAGAAAACCGCACGGGTTATTGGTTGCGGTGGTGGGATGAAAATGACAGTCTTTTATTATGGGGTTCGGAAAAAGCAGAACGTTTAGCAGCACAACTCAGAGCAGCAGGAATTGAGCCGGAAGTTTAACTAGTTCCCAGTCTCCGGCTGGGAACTCCTGTGC
>NZ_JAYGHM010000015.1:13375-16797 GCF_034931125.1 Rivularia sp. UHCC 0363
GTCATGGGTTCCCAGCCGGAGGCTGGGAACCAGTTAAAAGTCAACACCCTAGGCAGAGCCTCCTGCCAAACGTTCCCCCCGCTGTGCCTGGGAACAAGAAATAATTACTCATAGAGTCAACAGCCTAGTCACACACCCTACAATTTACTACTCCCTCTTTCACAAAGTAACAATATTAATATAATTCCTACGTTAAATCGCGGTAGCGTCTGGGTACCGATAAAGATTACTTATTAAGTAGTGACTATTGGAGCTACCGGGGTGAATACTTTACAATCGGGAAATAACGAGTTAGTTTTCGTAGACTACAGCGATTTATTAGATAAAATTTTACAAGTTCTAAATAATCCGCAGCATGAAAATATATTTAAGATATCTCCTGATCGAGAACGATTATTGATTGGTATTAATAATGTTGCGAATCAAGTTGCAAGTTTACCAATAAATAGTCCTTTGGGTGCTTCTAGTAACGGTGCGAAGACTGCTACCGTGAATTTTAGTCCGGGCTTTGCAGAAAAGTTTCCCGAACAAATTCGAGAGATTAACGATCGCTTGCAGCATTTATTAACATCTCAAGTTGAGCGACATTCATTATCAACTCAGCAGTTTGTAGAAAATCTAGCTACAGATTTAGAGAGTTTTAAAGGTAATAGTTCTAGTTTAGATTTTACCTATGCTTTCAAGGATTATCACAATTTACAAAAGCAGCGATTAACTGTATTTGATAAAAGTGAAAAAGGGAAAGAACTTTTACGATTTCACAAGTTAACTATTAGCGTACAGAAAACTAAAGAATTTAACGAGCAGTTGCGATCGGGTTTAGAAAAGTATATCAAAGCTGAATTTGGCGATAGAAGTGAATCGGAGCGCGAAGATTTAAGCTATATTCTTGATGATTTATATCAAGATAAAGAGAAAGTAGAATCCGATTTTTATAAGCTGAGAGAAATTATCGATAGACAAACTTTAGGAAAACTCAAAAAGCAAGCACAAATAAATTATTTAGAGTTTCTTCACGAGAATTTGAATACAGATACTACTAATAATGCTCAAGCTGCAATTTATTTACAAGATACTATCAGACGTTTGCGTAAGATAGATGAATATATTAACGATATCAATAAAGCTGATGGTGATTATCTGGTGAATTATGCAGGAGTTTCCTTAAATTACAGAGATATTTTTTCTCGTGGTGAAGCTTTTGATAGTTTACCGATTATTCCCAAAGTTGAAGGTTATTTAGGAGAGACGAAAGATGAAGATAAGGGAGAAATTCAGTTTATTTTTGGTTTGAAACTTAAGTTTGATGGTAAAGTTCAGGCTTATGGTGGTAAAAGTGTATTTGAATATTATTTAAATTTACTGAATCCAGATAGCAAGGAACATCAGGAACAATTAAACGATGATTTGAAAAACAAGACTTTTGCGAGCAAAGTTTTAAGAATCGTATTTTTATATTATCTGATGTTTGCCTTTCGTCCAACATCAACTAACGATGGAAATCAAAATTGGGAATTAGAATATAATCCGATTCCCGGATTTGACGAAAAGGTGATACCAATTCTTAAAGGGGATGATGATGAAGCGAAAAGAAAACTTTTTCGAGGAATTATTAAGGGTTTTGAGAAGTATGATATTCAGAATAAAATTACAACTCTCAAGAATTCTTTAAGCAAGTTGATTCAATCGAAGCGCAATTTTGCTACTAAAGAATATCCGTTACATATTTCTGTAGGTAAAAGCATTCTGGAAAGAGATATTCAAGAGATATTTGATAGCAGTACATTTTTTAAACCTGTTTTGAGAGGTAATCCCAAACAACTTCTTAAATATATCTCCATCGGTGAAGCGAGTGCGAAAGTAAATACCCTTTGCTCTCTCCCTGCTAAAATCACTATTAACGACATTCATTACGCTTCATCAGATGAACGACAAAGTTTTAATATGGAGTACGACATCAAAAATGTTCGTGCTTTACCCGTATTGTTTTTACCGTTTGAAGATAGCAATTGTCAGGATGTTTATAATAAAAGTTTAAAACAACGCAAGTTAATATTATTCCCATATAGATTAGAAAACGATCGCTTAGAGTCTCAGCAATTATTTATTTATAATTTTACTTTTTCTCTGTTAGCGTACATGAGTCTAAAAGTAATATTGCACGAGCAGAAACCATTATTTATCCCGATTTTGCGGTTGCATTTGCATAATAAAGAAGATGATGCACCAATAGAAAAATCGATAGTATCTTTATCGAAATCATTATCTCATTTATTAAACGAAGAACATCGTTCTAATGCTCAAGGTGTAGATATTAGAAGTTTAAAATATAAATTACCTAATGTATTTAGTTCGCTATATTCAGTACTTCCGAAAAAGTTTACCTTCAATGATGCGTCATCTCCGAAAATACTAGATAATCTGGCGATCGTTATAGTATCAAGTCGGGAAAGCGATAGAAGTTGGAAAAGCTCTCAGAAAATTTCTAACGTCATGGGAGAAATTTTAGGTTTTAGATGTCAAAATGGCGCTGTAAGAATACAATTGATCGAAACTTTTTCCGCTAATTACCAACAAAAACAGGTATTTAGTCATCCTACGGTAATAATTGATCGAGTTGCTAAACTCTATCAACAAGGATACAGACGCTTTATTTACATTGCGAAAGCACCTTATACCAGTAGTTTATACATGACGCAAAAGGAAGATGATGATGGATTATTCTTCATGTCAAAAGAAGTTATTCGGGCTTTGAAATCCACACACGATAATATTAAAATTTATCCGATGTTTTTTGATAAATATTACGCGAGCAAGTTTCCAGGAAAGATTGGAGATTCTTTATATATTCAAGATACAGTAGAATTAGCGAATATTGTCGATGACCCCAGTAAAAAATCTGTTGTATTCTTCAATTTATTTAATGGTGTCAATGTTGGTAGTAGCGATCGCAATTATAACGGTGTAATTTCCTACGCTACTTTTGCTAACATTTATCAAGGTATTTTAGATGATGAAGATATTTACAAAGGTTTGATTTTTAACGGAGATTTAAAAAATGAAATATTACAGTTATTGACTTTGTTTCACTTTTCGCGGTATGAGAAAGCGGACAAAATTAGCCTCAAGTTAAATCCCTATGAAAATTTGATCGGTGATGATTCGGTTGGAGCGCTTTCTTTGTTTAATCATATGCGAGGAAAGTCGCTATTTAATTTGTTAGCGTTTTTAACTGAAGTGAAGAAGATTTTAAATGTATGGGAAACTGATTTAATAGAAAAATGATAGTTGTGGAAAAAACTATTACTCCCTTCCCCACTGAAGCTTACGGATAAAAAAACCTTACTAGACGCAGAGAACACGGAGGAAAGAAGTAATTATTAGATTCGTAGTGCGAGCATCTTGCTCGCTCGATAAAAACA
>NZ_JAYGHM010000015.1:17037-78700 GCF_034931125.1 Rivularia sp. UHCC 0363
AAAAGAATCTTGCTCGCTCGATAACAGCATCTTGCTCGCTCGATAAAAGAATCTTGCTCGCTCGATAAAAGAATCTTGCTCGATAAAAGAATCTTGCTCGATAAAAGAATCTTGCTCGCTCGATAAAAGAATCTTGCTCGCTCGATAACAGCATCTTGCTCGATAACAGCATCTTGCGATCTTGTCTTATACAAATTAAATGCATAACAACTTATAAATCATAAATTAAATCAAGATGTCATCTAAAGTTGCGGAAGAATTAGGACGTTTATTTGAAGTCGGTTTCAATATCGGAATTCTGGCTTATATCAAAGAGAAGCAGATAACGCATCGTTTTGATAATTTATATCTTGAGGAATTGCAGCAATTAAAGTTTCCTCAAATGCTTAAGCGTATCGTTAGTCAGGTTATTAGTACTCTTGAAAGAGAGATGGTACAAAAGTGGAGTACGTTTTATCTCCAAAAAGGTTTTTTCTGTGGATTAAATTTTTTTGCCGAATATTTACAGTCTATCGGTTGGAACGAACCACGTAGAATCGGAAAGGTAGAAATTTTATATTATCAATGTCAATTTTGTGGCGATAATAGTATTGGAACTTATGAAGGTAAAAATAACGTAGGGTGGTTTAAAGAACTTTTATCTCAGTTAAATATTACTTCCGATGAAGTTGAACGTTATAGCGAAGAATATTTTAGGAAAGATTTAGATTTAGGTAAAAAAGGCGAGTTTGTCAATGCAGATACTTTAATGCTGTTACGGTGTCGCAAGGAAGTAAGAATTCTCTGTGTAGACTTATCCGTGTTTTCTATAAAATCCGATCAAGAAGTTAAAAATCTGGATTTTGTCGAAATTTTAAGAAATTTATTAATTAGAGATATCAGTTATTTACGCTCGAAAAGTGTTTTTTCACAGCTTCGTATCGATACTCAGTCTTTAGGTTTCGAGTTTAACGACGATTTGAAGAGTTATTTTACCGCATTTAAATATAAGGATAAGGAAAGCGCTAAGTTAATCCAAGCTGGTGGTTACGCTTATAGTTTTTATAATTTTCTCAAAGATAACAATATTATTAATCATGAATCAATAACCTTTAATGCGGTGGGATATAGCGATCGCGGTGTAAGTGCTATGTCTGTAAAGCCGGAGAATTTAGCCGTGTTGAAAAATTGCTATGAAATCTATACTGATGATTCTAGCAGTAAGGATATAAATGAAGCTCGTAAAAAGGTTTTATATCGTGTTAGACGCAGTGCTTATAGTAGTTTTATCAAAGGAAAGAATTTTGTTGATGCTCTCTTAGATATTCCTTTTAACAATACGACTACTGTAACTCATCAAGAAAGAGTTGAAGGTTTTTTCAATTCTGTAGGTCAAGTTCCACAATATTTAATGGATAAATTAGAATTAACTGGAACTTTAGATTTACGAAATGCTCATGCAGAACTAATTAAAAGAGAACTGATTTCTGACTCTAATTATATCTTTTTAACTGGGAATCCTGGTATTGGGAAAACAACCGCGATCGCCAATTTTCTCAAAAGTCATGTTGATGAAGGTTTTCTATTCTTTTATGTTAGCCCTCGCAAGCAAGTAAATTTAGATATTATCGAAAAATTTAAGGATAAAACTTCAAATAAATTATGCGATGACAGAATTTTAGCTATTAATTCTTATAGTAATTTAATTAACGATAATCAAGGAGAATACACCGTTCAGTATTTATCCAATCAGCGTCAGGGAGATTTTAGATCGCAGTCAGTACACTTTTGTGACAGTCGCAATGTTGAATTGCGTTTACGACGTAGCGATAAACTTAATAGAAAAAATTATGATACCATTCAAGATGCCGAGAAGAGCAGTAAAGGTGTTTTAAATAGTATTTGTGAAGCAATTTCCACAGTTATAGAGCGTCAAACATCTCATAATATTATCGCTACAGCTTCAATTCAATCTCTTAAAAAAAGCTTTGATGGTACAGATACTTTAAAACACTTTGAGAAAATTTTTAGAAATGCTTACAACGATAGAGAAGGTATTGTTATACCCGAACGAATGCAAGCTATATCTAACAAAATTAAGCATTTATTCATTATGATAGATGAAATAACTGGTGATGATAGCGGTGTAGAATTTTTGCACGGTATCCATCAGATTTTATCTAAATATAAACTAACCGATTCTCAACATGGTTTTAATCTAAAGGTAATTATTGCTGATGCTTCGATAGTCGATAAAAACGTCATAAATCAACATCTTGCCGATAAAACAGCGGAACCAGATAAAATCTACTTTCGTAGAACGGACGATACATCTGAACCTCTTTCCATCGAGCATTTTACGTTTAAAGACTTACCATCTACTGTCATCAACACTAATTCTTACCCAGCTAAAAGTTTAACTATTACATACAAAGCGATCGTTGAATCTCAACTATATATAGATCAGCTTAAAGATAAAAATAGTTTAACTAAAAGCTTACAAAAAGAGATTCTTCAAGATATACAAGCATTATTAAATCGTTCCGAAGTCGAACAAATTATAGTTTATATTCAAGATAAACAAAGATTAGGCGAATTAATTGAAAAAATTGAACGGCAAAGAGAATTTAAACCTTTTAAAGATTATATCGAAATTCACGCCAATATATCCGAATCAGAAAAAGAACAAATTAATCAATGTAAAAATGATGTCAAAATCGTTTTTATGACAGCTTCCGGAAGTAGAGGTTTATCTTTTCCTCAAGCAAAACATCTTTTAGTGGAAATTCCTGGATTTCAAATTGAGAAAAACCTCATGGAAGTGATTCAGGTAATATATAGAGGTCGCGGAGATGATAAAATTGATAATCAAGATAAAGAACTAATATTTTACCTAGCTCAAAAGTCAGTTTACTATCAAGATGACCTTGAAAATCAACAATTAGCTATCCAAGAAAGCGTACTATCGTTATTAAATATACTATTAATTTTAAAAGCTTCCATCAATACCAGAATATTTGGTCATGGAAATATAGGTAGAGAAAAATTTATTATCATTCCTATCGGTGGTAAATCTATTTTTACCGCTGGTGGAACATTTTCGGCTCAGATAGCAAACCTGATCAAACAGTTAAAACAAGAACATCGTCGAAATAAAAGCGATATTTTAGTAGAACAAGTTTATACAAATTTAGAAAAACTATTAGGTACGGCAGATTTTACCGTCAGAGATAGCACAGATTTTAATTATCTCGATTTATTCAAAACTTTTAACAACAGCTTTGCCAAAATTTGTAGTAGTTTAGATAAATTATTAGATTTCGGCAATCTTGAACTAGCTTATATCAGCGGAAGTTTATTAATAGTACCAATTCCAAATAATGCTTTAGAAGAAAATTACCAAATGCGAGTACTAGATATAGCTACTTACGCAAACGAACAATTATGGCAAAATATGCAAATAATTAGTCGTCGTAAAACCTATCCCGAAAATTTACGTTTTGCTATTAAAGATGGCATAGAATTAATTAATAAACTCCAAGAAGAAGTTAATAAAACCCAAAATCTCGAACAATTGAGCCAAAATTCCGACCAATATTATGCCTTACCATTGTTTACATTTATCAGTGGTGAAGTGCTAAAAGAATATTTTACCAACGAACCAGAAGAACCTGAAGATGGGCGTTTCCGCGATATTCTCGCCACTTATATCCGCTCGCTGTATCCCGTTAATAATATTTTACCGATTGGTGATGGGTACAGAGAATTCCCATTTGTGCTTTTTAGAAGTTACAGTTTAGCAGAAATTAGAAAAAAGAGTTTTACAGACAAGTATTTGTTAACTTCTAATGAATTAAACGTATTAAATTTGATTTTGTCTAAACAACCTTAGTTTACACCTGCGATTACTCCAGTAATTACCAATATTCTTCACTGTTTGAAACACGGAGCTAAAATAGGTTGGTTAATTGACCCAACCGAGCGTTTAATATTAGTATTTCTACCAGGTCATTAGTTAATTTAACTTTTGTATAAACTGCTCCCATATCGGTTTTTTTCATGCCTAATTTTTATGAAAGTATAAATTTTTAATATTCTATGAATTCAAATAATTACCAGAAAAAATGGTGCGTGACGGCATCCGTCTTCTTATTTCGTTATGCTCGATAAATTATTTGAGCCGTCACAGCACCCTACAAGATAAAAGTCATTATTAATAATTCTTTAAACAACGTATCGCTTCTAACAAACCCCGCGCTTTATTCAAAGTCTCCTCATATTCTTTCTCCGGCTCCGAATCGGCAACCAATCCCGCACCTGCTTGCACCATCACCGTATTATCGCGGACTACCATCGTGCGAATTGCGATCGCGCTATTCAATTGTCCTTCAAAGTCATAATATCCATAAACCCCCGAATATACCCCGCGCCGACTCGGTTCTAATTCGTGGATAATTTCCATAGCTCGTATTTTCGGCGCTCCGCTAACGGTACCCGCAGGAAAGCAAGCTTTGAGTAAATCCCAAGCGTTCTTACCTGGTGCTAATTTACCCACCACATTACTAACAATATGCATAACGTGAGAGTAACGCTCAATTTTCATTAAATCATCAACTGTAACGCTACCATTTATGCAAACACGTCCTAAATCGTTACGTCCCAAATCTACTAACATGACGTGTTCGGCGATTTCTTTGGGATCTTTGAGCAAATCTTCCGCAAATTCTGCATCTTCCCGCACAGTTTTACCACGCGGACGAGTTCCGGCGATCGGACGTACCGTTGCAACAATTCCATCCCCATCGCTTTGGGCTTTCACCATCACTTCTGGACTCGAACCAATAATTTGCCAATCCTTAAAGTGGAAGTAACACATATAAGGTGAAGGATTTATCTGACGCAGGGAACGGTAAAGCGCAAAAGGTTCCCCATTATATGCAGTTGATAATCGCTGGGAAACAACAACTTGAAAAATATCTCCCGCTTTAATATATTCCTTTGCTTTGACAACGCTGGCACAAAATTCTGCTTTCGTAAAATTACTTTTATATTCTTCTGCAACATTTACATTTCTGATTCCCGGTGGAGTCCATTCCATGATGGTTTTTTCTGGTGGTAAAGGTTCGGAGAGCTTGTTCACCATCCCAGATACCATACCGCTTGCAAGCGAATAAGCCGCTTTTAAATCCACATTGGGACTGCGTAAATCCGCATAAGCAACCGCCCAAATTTTCCGCTTCATCTGGTCAAAAATCAACAGGTGATCCACCTGCATCCACAATCCATCGGGAATATTTCGCTCATCTTGCGGATGCACCTTTACCCGTGGTTCAATCCAGCGAATTAATTCATAACCCCAAAAACCAAACAAACCATTAATTCCCGGCGGTAATTGAGGTAAATTAACTGGTTGCAAAGCCGTCAAACATTCAGTTAAAGCGTTAAAAGGGTCGCCTTCAAAAATGATTCGCTTTCCATCGCGGAAAGTTTGAATCGTTTGATATCCATCAGTTTTATTTTCTTGATTTTCACCCGTAGCTTCTAAAATCCATAAAGGGTCGCAACCCACCCAACTATAACGTCCTAATTTCTCCCCACCTTCCACCGACTCCAGCAAAAAACTATAAGTTTGACCCGCACATACCTTATACCAAGCCGAAACAGGAGTATCTAAATCCGCCACCCACTCTTGATACACCGGGACAAAATTACCTTGTTTTGCTAACTCGCAGAATTCAGAAAAATCAGGAAAAATCACAGCATTACATATTAATTAAGAAATAAATAGTCGGGTTGGGGTATAGGTCAAAGGTTAAAGGTCAAAGTTAATATTCCTATGCCCGATGCCCAATGCCCCATGCCCCATGCTCTAATTAAGGATTAGGAGCGTCATAAGGTGTTACGCCACTAAACTTGAGTTTTGCAGCACTAGGATTTTCGCCTATTCTACGGTTAACCAAACGTATTTTTTCGCGACCTTCGTTGACCTTCTCAGGGAAGACACCATCAGCCGGATGTAAATACTGAGTTTCACCGCTGGGATAAATCCGGTAAATTTTGTAATCAGTAATTTTCATTTTCCGGAATTGAGCGCCCAAAGCAATGCCGTACTCTTTACGAGCAATTTCCAGCTTATTTTCGCCTTGATGCATCACCGCAGCGCCGCCAGTAGGCATTTCAAATACCTGTTCCTTGGGACTAGTCCAAGTAATCGCGTACTTTTCCTCTTCTTCCGCCTTTTTGAGCAAGCCGCCAGTGCTGCCACCAAACTTCGGAATCTGTCCGCTTAGTGTTTCTGCCATAAAAAAATGTTCTCTCAACGTTTTTACGGCATCGTAACATTGCAACCGGGGTCATATTGCGATCGCGTTAGGAAGTTTAACAGTTCTTATGAAAAATGGTCATTGGTCATTGGGCATTGGGCATTGGGAATTGGGAATTGGGAATTGGGAATTGGTCATTGGGCATAGCTCACGGAGTTAGGAGTAGTGCGAGCGTCTCGCTCGCTATCAGTCCCCCCATCTCCCCATCTCCCCATCCCCCCATCCCCCTTACTTCTTCCCAACCACCGACAATCTCTCCTCCTGGCTTCCTTCAATGCTGGGTAAGGTGAAATGAAATTTGGAACCTTTATCTTTACCTGATGATTCTGCCCAAATTTCTCCTCCCCAACCAATGACTATTTGACGACAAATTGCTAATCCTAAACCCGTTCCCCCAGTGCTGCGTCTTAAAGCTCCTTCTTCTTGATAAAAGCGGTCAAAAACTATTTCTAAACGATTGGGTTCTATTCCTCGTCCCGTGTCGGAAACGGTAACTTCAACCATTTTATTGCCGCGACGAGTCGCTTTGATGGTAATTTTTCCTTCGGGGGGTGTGAATTTACAAGCGTTATCAAGAAGTTTTGCTAGCACTTCGACTAACCAATCCCCATCTGCTCTGACTAAAGGCAAATTTTCTGATATTTTGACGGAAACTTTGGGCAAGTTTTCGGTTTTGCTGCGAGTGTTAATTCTGCTAATTGATAAATCTACACATTCTTGTAAAGTCAAAGTTTCTGGATGCCATTCGATTCGACCGCTTTCTAAATTGGAAAGGGTTAAGAAATCTTGAATCAGTTTCCGCATTCTTTCTGAGTCGGAAAGTGCCGTACTCAGCATTACTTCGCGCAATTCTAAAGGCATATCCGGTTCGGTAGCAAGGCTTTCTAAACACACCTGAATGGTGGAAAGTGGAGTCCGCAGTTCGTGTCCGGTAATGGCTATTAGGTTGCTGCGGGTACGGTCTAGTGCTTCTAATTGTTGGTTAAAATCTTCTAGGTTCGCGTAGGCTTCGGCTTGAATTAAAGCGGCTCCGATGGAAATGGCTATGGCTTTGACTAAATCTAGTTCGCCAGCTTCCCATTCATGGGGTTCATCGTCACAATATTGCAACTCTACCATGCCCAACATTCGCCCCTGAAACCACACGGGTTCCATTAACCAAGACCGAATCGCAAACTTTTTCACAAATTTTGCGACTGCGATCGCGTTTTGAATGCGAAAGTCATTAAGAGTGTCGGAAATACAAACACCGTCGCCTTTTTGGACTATTTCTTGAAATAATGGATTATTTTGTAAATCTCTGGTTTGTCCTAAAAGCGAAGAAATACCGGGACTCAAAAATTCGTGTTCGATCGTCGCACTCTTATCAGCCGCTTGAGTGCGGTAAATTAAACAGCGACTAGCCCCTAAGTTTTGTCCTAGTTCCTGTACGGCAACTTCTAATACTGATTGCGGATTTAGCGATCGCCGAATTGCTGTACTAATTGAGTTGACTAAACGTTCTTTACGTGCTTGAGCGGCAATTGACCGATAAGCTTTGTGGAGTTTATATTGACTAGCTTGTAAATAGGTAACTAAACGCTGCACAAAAGGGTTAGTATCTATGTCGCAAGCATATTCGTTGGCTTCGTCTATAATCTTCTGAGTGTGATCGTCCCCAATACGAAAGCGTTGACGCGCTTGCTCAATTTTTGAGGCTAGTTCTGGACGATAAATAAGTATTTTATCTAATAACAAATCGGCAGCTTTTAAGCTAACTCCTCTTTCTGCCGTCCAGATTCCCTCAAATCTCCGCGCAGTGTCCATATCAATACTGGGAATCAATTCCGGAAAGTCTTTTTTTACTACGGAAGTACGATATTCCCGGCAAACTAAGCAAGTAGCATAATTATAAGCAATCACCACCAAATGCCATTCTTGAGCAAGAGCATCTTTTGACCCAAAAGCGATCTTTTCGTAATGTTCCGAACTGTTGCTAAAATCTGTTTCTGGTGCAGATAAAACATACACTTGATTACTTATTTGCGCCAACCGCTGATAGCGATGAGCTTCTTGACGGTAAAATCTTTCCCTTTGAAAGCTCGCAATCACCAAAGGCTGCTCCATTGTCGCAGCCAAAACTTGATCTTCCATTGCGTGGGAGAGCGCTGTCAATGAAGCTTTAAAGTATATTTGGGGTCGCAGGTAAGGTAGTACCTGTATCAAATCACTCAGCACGGAAGTCGAAATGCTCATGAATGTCGTTAAGAAGCCACAATCTGGATTGAAATCCACGTCACAGCTGCATTGTACAAACTACAACGGAGTCTCAGGTCAAACAAACAGTTGCAATTTGTAAAGAATATTTTCATGGCTTTAAAGAGCCATATTATGTATATCTCTTTAATCGCAGCTAAAAATCTTATTTACTTGTCGCACTCTTGTCTGCAAACACGCTTATTCAGATAATAAAGCTTATTTGTCTGTCCTGACTAACCATATCGCAACATCAAACAAGCAGGTCGATGAAAGCCTATTTACATTCTGTAACATAGTAAGATTTATTTCTGCCGACTTACTTAACAAATCTATACTGTCTATGGGGCTTCGTGTCAGATCGAATGCTGTTTCCCGCGATTATCACTTATCTAAAAACCTATTTATAACTATTTTTTAGGCGTTGAACAATGCTATCATCGCTACCGTTTTACATTTAATTCAATCGCATTTGACAATAATGTAATTGTTTTTAATTTTAATAATTATTGTTTGCTTAGATTTCCAATTAATCAGCCGCTCGTTTTGTTTGTTATACCAATAACAAGATAAAATATTTGTTTTTTTATTACATAATGGCTGTACAATAATATACACACCTAATCTTTTTTCTATATATTATGGTATTTAAATAATTAGTTTTAGATAAAATTAACTATGTATTGAATAAACAACAAAATACTCGCACGATCGCGCTTTCAATAAATAAATATATACATCATTTCTGTTTGATTGCTTATAAGATATTTGCGATCAAACAGCATCTTTTGATTTATGAGCTAAAAACTGGTTAAATACGCAAATTCACAGTTTTTCTCTAGTTGATATCCATTTATCCCTGCTTTACTTCTCTATAACACATGGCGATCGCCATCAACAAAAGCAGCTTTATTACTTGATAAATATATTTTTCGCTCAACTATTAAGTCTTGAATATTCAATTTTACTATTTTTTTATACCAATTCTATAGCTATCCGGTCAAAGTTAATACTACTATTTTTTGGCAATTTTCTCTTTAAACTAAGCTATTTATACGTATAAGGTCTAAATTTATCGTACCTACTATTATTAAGTATATTGCGAAAAAATCATATTTACTGTAATATTGCTTTGTCTATGTTGAAAGATTCTCAAACTAATGTTTTGAATCTAGAATTAATGCCTAAAAAATCTACTTATTAAATCATAATTAAGTTAATAGTAAATACTTACTTAATGGCTTAATTAATATGAAGTAATAAGCGATGGTAGCAACCAACAATTACATACCAGTTGAATCAAACTGCGGTTCAATTATTCCCTTGCGGTCTTGCTATCGACATAAGCAAAGCAGCTGGTGAAGCTACCCCAAAAGGCTATTAAAGCAAGGCATAGATACTCACCGAGTAAAATTTTAAGGTCTGAGCAAGACGGATTTATCCGTGGTAATGACTCTACCGAAGCCCCTAAATTTAATTTATGGGGCATTAATTACGAATTACGAATTATACTCACCCCATCAAAATCATTGTTTTCTATCGTTTTAGAAAAAATAATGGATGCGGGCAAATATGCTTTATTTCTTACAAAATTGGTGAAACATGAGAATTGCTCAAATTTCTCCTTTATGGGAGCGCGTTCCTCCCTTTCGCTACGGTGGAATAGAACTAATCGTCAAACTTCTGACAGATGAATTGGTTCGGCGCGGTCATGAAGTCACTTTATTTGCTTCGGGTGACTCGATTGTCAAAGCAAAGTTGCACTCAGTTCACAACCAAGCTTTACGGCTCGACTCTTCTATTCAAGAGCCAGATATCTATCATCAAATGATTCTCGCCGACCTTTATCAAGAAGCATACGCCAATTTTGATATCATTCATTCCCACATGGGTTATGCGGCTCTTCCCTACAGCCGTTTTGCCAAAACTCCCACCGTACATACACTCCACGGCGCATTTACACCCGATACCGCCAAGATATTTCGGCGTTTTAGCGAGCAGCCTTTAATTAGTATTTCTAAGTCACAGCGAGAACCCTGCTTGGACTTGAATTACGTTCACACAGTCTACAACGGCATTGATACAGCAGCTTATCCCTTTTATAGCGAACCCGTACAACCTGCTTACCTAGCCTTTGTAGGGAGAATATCGCCACAAAAAGGAGCAGTAGAAGCGATAAAAATTGCGATCGCATCTGGTTTACCCTTGAAAATGGCAGGTAAAGTTGACGCAGTAGACATTGATTATTATCGAGAACAAGTCGAACCATTAATTGATGGCGAACAAATTCAGTACCTTGGTGAAGTTTCCCACGATGATAAAGTCAGCCTTTTGGGTGAAGCAACGGTAACATTATTCCCCATCACATGGCGAGAACCTTTTGGCTTAGTGATGATTGAGTCAATGGCAGCTGGAACTCCCGTAATTGCGATGAATTTGGGTTCCGTACCGGAAGTTATTGCGGATGGAAAAACAGGTTTTGTTTGCGACGACCTGAACAAAATGATTGAAATGGTTCCAAACGCTACAAAACTCGACCGTCAAACTTGTAGGGAATACGTTTTTAATCGCTTTAGTGTTGAGTCGATGACTAACGAGTATGAACAAGCTTATTCGATGGTTTTAAATTCGGCTCAAACTTTGTAAGTTATTGCCTGTAGAGATTTGAAGGTCAAGCTAGACATCAATAGCAACATAAGGCATCTCTACAACTTCAACAATTAATGCTAATGTATAGTTGCCTAAACAAAGTTTGCCTCAAGCGGACTTTGTTTTGTTATGTATTTCCTCTATTGTGCGATCTTGACAGCGAAAATTCAGCAAGATCTAAGTAAATCGGCACAAATAAACCGGGGGCTAGTTAAATTCGATCTTAATAGTTTAATAATGCAAATATATATGATTACTCCGCAGAATTTTGTTAGCGGAGCGTGCCTGGAGGGCATAAAAGACGAGCGTATATTTTAGTTTGCCTACTCCCTACTCCCTACTCCCTAACCCCTACGAGTTATATGGCTACGCCACACTTCGCGTACAAAAATCAAACCGGATTCCTATATGTACTTTTTAAAAATAATCACTTTTTGAGAGTTTTGAATTAACGATTAGTTTTATGGTATATATAAAAAAATGCATTGTTTTTTCTCTGTTAGAGATAAAAACAAATGTTTATAAGTATGGTTATATTTGCTTTACGTATATAAAAATAAACATAAAACTTGAATTATATAATATGTTTAAATAGTTTACTGGAATAGCTAATAGACAAATTATACAGAGGCTGCAACTCTATTAGTTAGAGTAAAACAGTTGAACTAATTGCTGTATGAAAGTTTTTTGTCAAATTAAGTATAAATAAATCAAATAATTAGCTGGTTTTATTTAAAATAGGTTTGCTATTTACAATACTTTTTTATATATACAGATTCATCAAGATTTTGTATGTTCACTCTTCTATGTGTCCCCTAACTTGATATGCGATTGATATTTTGCTCAATGGCTCAAATGAGTTTTTAACAGCGTCTTTTTTTTCAGAGTAACGCTCCAACAAAGAAACTATACACCCGCACACGGAATTTTTGCTAATGACACCGGATACCCTGATGACACCGGAAAAAATTGTACAAGACGGACAAACTTTCGTCCCTGCCGACCAAATTCCCATCCCAGAATGGCCTTGTGTTCTTAGTCAAAGACCCCAAGCATCTTTGACCATAAAAGATGATGACTTATTTTTAGTCACGGACACTTTGGGCAATATTGCTGGCTGTTCGCTTAATGATGTTAATCCCAGTATGGGGATGTTTTGCTGCGATACCCGCTTTTTGAGTAGATTAGAATTTCAAATTGAAGGGCAATTGCCAGTTTTGCTCAGCAGCACGGCTGATAAAGGGTTTTCGCTGTCAGTGTTGTGTACTAATCCTAAAATAGATGACCGCTTGCAAGCCGATACAGTAGGCATTCGCAGGGAGTTAGTGCTTAACGGTGCTTTATTTGAAGAAATAGAAGTTTCTAACTACAGTACGAGTACTGTCAGCTTTGAATTAAGTATTAGCTTTGATGCCGATTACGTAGATTTATTTGAAGTCCGAGGTTTTGGTCGAGAGAATCGCGGTAGATTGTTGCGTTTAGTAGAACCGCAATCGGCTCAAACAAGCAATGATGGTGTCGTATCGGTACAAGAAGACGAACCAAGGAAAGAACAAATCTTAACTCTTGCCTATCAAGGTTTAGATAACTTAATCATGGAATCCCGCATTCATTTCCAGCATCGTCAACCAGATTATTTTAAAGGTTATACCGCTGTTTGGCAGTTGGAATTGGCTACCCACGAAACCCAAAAAATGGGCTACCGGGTAAATATGTTTACAAATAATCAGCCCACCTCAATCGTTAGCGCTCCAGTTACTTTGGTTCAGGCTAGATCTGCCGAAATGATGGAGGAACAAAATTGGGTGCAAAAGATTACGAAAATTCGTGCGGATAAAGGTACTTTTAACCGAGTTATCGAACGCGGTGAACAAGATATGTACTTGTTGCGCCAATCTTTTGGCAAATCCAAAACTGTTTCTGCTGGAGTACCCTGGTTTTCCACTTTATTTGGTAGGGATTCGTTGATTACCGCTTACCAAACCTTGATGTTAAATCCGGAAATCGCCAAGGAAACTTTGACTTTACTCGCTCGTTATCAAGGTAAAGTTGATGACGATTGGCGCGAAGAAGAACCGGGTAAAATACTCCATGAGTTACGCTTCGGCGAATTGGCTCGCACTCAGGAAATTCCCCATACACCTTACTACGGTACGGTTGATGCTACACCCCTATGGCTAATGCTCTACGCTGAGTACTTTGCTTGGACTCATGATAGCGAAACCCTAGAGCAACTTTGGTCAAATGCTTTGGCGGCAATGGATTGGATCGATCGCAATCTCAAGGAGACGGGCTTTCTGAGCTACTTCCGGAAATCGAAGCGCGGTTTAGTTAACCAAGGTTGGAAAGATTCTGGAGACTGTATTGTAGACCGTAAAGGAGAATTGGCGAATGGTCCAATTACGTTGTGTGAAGTGCAAGCTTATGTTTATTCCGCAAAAATGCGCCTTGCAGAAATTGCTCGAATGAAAAAGCGACTCGATTTAGCCGATCGCTGGCAAGAAGATGCTAGAAATTTAAAAGTTATTTTTAATCGACATTTTTGGATCGAAGACCAAGATTTCTGCGCTTTATCTTTAGATGGTGATGGCAGACAGGTTGACAGCATTACCTCTAACCCCGGTCACTGCTTGCAGTTGGGTATTTTTACTCCTGAAAATGCCTATAGTGTTGCGGAGAGATTACGCGCACCCGATATGTTTAATGGTTGGGGTATCCGCACTTTAAGTAGTTTGTCTCCCGCTTATAACCCAATGGGCTATCATATTGGTTCCGTATGGCCTCACGATAACGCTATTATCGCGATGGGATTGCGTTCCCTGGGGCTGGTTGACCAAGCTTTGGAAATTTTCCAAGGTTTGATCGATATGACTACTATGCAGCCCTACCAGCGTCCACCCGAATTGTTCTGCGGTTACGAGCGTAACGGTGACGAAGCTCCTGTTAGGTACCCGGTAGCCTGTACCCCCCAAGCTTGGGCTACTGGTTCTATTTTCCAGTTACTGCAAATGATGGTTAACTTAGTTCCAGACGCACCCAACAATTGCTTAAGAATTATCGACCCTGCTTTACCAGAGTCCATAAATAGTCTTTCTTTTCATAACTTACGAGTTGGTGCTACAATTCTTGACCTAGAATTTGAGCGTTCTGGTAGTACCACCGCTTGTCGCGTTGCTAAAAAACGAGGAAACCTCCGGGTTGTGATTGAAGCCTAAATTAATTTTGGATTTTAGATTTTGAATTTTGGATTAAAAAGAAAATCTAAAAACAGGTTTCAAGCCCCCTGCATTCATGCATGGGGTTAATCTAAAATCCAAAACAAAAGCATCCTGTTAAAATCTAAAATCTAAAATCCAAAATCCAAAATTCCGTTAGCCTTCCTCAGTATCGCCTTTACTTCCTGGGGATGATTCATAAAGAGCATCAAGCTGCTGACGAGCATCTTCAACATTAATCGAACGCATTACTAATAACGGCTCTTTAACAATATTGCCAGAATTATCTAGTAGTTCTGGATGGGGTACAAACTGTTTTCTTGATGCAGATAACGGATAATTTCCTCGATTATGAATTCCTTCCAACTCAGATCTTGTGAATCGCTGTGGATAATTTCCTTCTCTACCAAAACTGAACATTATTAAATTGCGGATCAAGTTGGCAACAGCGATAAAAGCAAGGATAGTAAAAGCGAGAATGTAAAGCAGTTGTAATAGCATTGAATTTTTCCTTTAGAAGCAGCAAGTTTTTAAAATAATCATTGACCCAGATTCTTCGCAGTCTTTGTTTGCATCAACGGACAAACCCTTCCCACAGCTTAGATGCGTCCATATTTAATCAAACGAATCCGCTATACAAAAATATCTATGTAGCATTAAATACATTTTCTCTCAAACTTCATTAATATTAAAGATGTTAAGAAAAAGTATTATAAACTTTATAATTTGTCTTAGTCTACAGAATCCTGCTTAGAGCGGAATTTCATTGCAACATTCCAGCATTCTGTAACTAGTTTATGCCAAGGCATAAGCGTTGCCATATCAATGCCCACCTTACCTCCAGCCGCCGCAAACAACATTTTTGCTGCCTGCACTTCACCAGCCGCAAGCTTTACTCGCTTTAATAAGTTAGATTGCTCCTGCTTATCTAAAAAAGATAGCTGCTCTGTTTCTAGAAAGGTGCGCGATCGCGTAAACCAATACTCGAAGTCTTCCAACAATGGCTGCAAGACTGTCTTTAACAATTCAGGCTCTGGTAAATTAGAGTCTCGCATAAATGAGAAGAAAAGTCTTATTTTTATTACTAATATTAACGTTCTTTAATATTCTTAACATTTAATGCAACATATTTCTCAGTTTGATACCTTAAAATAATCTGTAAATTTAACTACATTTTACTATTATATATATTGACCTTACGATATGTACATATCCGAAAGACAGAATATGTGGGCGATTCTTGTCTTGCGGAAAAAGACATTAAACAATTTTAGATTTTAGACTACCCTGCGGGAAGACGCTTCCGCGTCAATGGATTTGAGATTATGTCCTACGGACAAGCTACACGAATCGATTTCAGTAATGGATGCTTTAGTCCTAGGTTTTAAGAAAGCATTCATACATGGGGACAATCCAAAATCCAAAATCTAAAATCCAGTGATACAGTCTACCCCAAGGTCGTTAATATAGATGCAGTTTCAAAATAAAGTAATTTTCGCCAATGGTTAAACAGCCGATATCGCCAATCGAAGAGAACGAGCAATCAGAAAAACCCGAAAAAATCAATTTACCGCGTACTAGCGAATCTGAGGAATTAAAAAAAATTCGCCATACAGCCTCTCATGTCATGGCAATGGCGGTACAAAAGCTGTTTCCTAAAAGCCAAGTCACCATAGGACCCTGGATTGAAAACGGTTTTTACTATGACTTTGATAATCCAGAACCGTTTACCGAAAAAGATTTGAAAGCCATCTATAAGGAGATGGTGAAAATCATTAATCGCAAATTACCCGTTATTAGAGAAGAAGTCAGCCGCGAGGAAGCCCAGCGTCGCATTCAAGCAATTAACGAACCCTATAAATTAGAAATTCTAGAAGATATTAAACAAGAACCGATTACTATCTACCATTTGGGGGATGAATGGTGGGATTTATGTGCTGGACCTCATTTAGAAAACACTGCGGAATTAACGCCGAAAGCGATCGAATTAGAAAGCGTCGCTGGTGCTTACTGGCGAGGGGATGAGAATAAAGCACAGCTACAGCGGATTTATGCTACCGCTTGGGAAAACCCCGAACAGTTAACCGAGTATAAGCGGCGTAAAGAAGAAGCAATGCGCCGCGACCATCGTAAATTAGGTAAAGAATTAGGATTATTTATATTTTCCGATTTAGTTGGACCGGGTTTACCGCTGTGGACTCCCAAAGGAACTTTACTGCGGACTCTTTTACAAGACTTCCTTCAGGAAGAACAGGTCAAACGCGGTTATTTACCCGTAATAACGCCTCATATTGGCAAAGTTGATTTATTTAAAAAATCCGGACACTGGCAGAAATATAAAGAAGACTTGTTTCCCATGATGGCGGAAAATGAGGAAGCAGCAGCACAAGAAGAAGGCTTTGTTCTCAAAGCGATGAACTGCCCTTTTCACATCCAAATATATAGCAACGAACTGCGTTCCTATCGAGAATTACCAATCCGTTTAGCCGAATTTGGCACGGTTTACCGTTATGAACAATCTGGGGAATTAGGTGGTTTAACGCGGGTAAGAGGTTTTACTCAAGATGATGCTCATATATTTGCTACTCCCGAACAGCTTGATGAAGAATTTCTCAACGTTGTAGATTTGATTTTATCGGTATTCAACAAACTGCAATTAAAGAATTTTAAAGCCAGACTGAGTTTTCGCGATCCAGAAAGTGATAAGTATATTGGTTCCGATGAAGCATGGAACAAAGCCGAAGGTGCTATCCGTCGGGCTGTAGAAAAGCTGGGAATGGAACACTTTGAAGGAATCGGAGAAGCTGCTTTTTACGGTCCCAAACTAGATTTTATCGTTAGTGATGCCTTGGAAAGAGAATGGCAGTTAGGAACGGTACAAGTAGACTATAACTTACCCGAACGCTTTGATTTAGAATACGTTGCTGAAGACGGTACTCGTCAACGTCCGGTAATGATTCACCGCGCTCCTTTTGGTTCCTTAGAGCGGCTAATTGGAATTTTAATTGAAGAATATGCGGGTGATTTTCCCTTATGGCTAGCACCTGTACAGGCAAAATTATTACCAGTCACTGAAGTGCAATTAGATTTCGCTAAAGATGTCGCCGCTAAAATGATTATGCTAGGTATTCGCGCAGAAGTAGATACCAGTGGTGACAGACTTGGTAAACTAATACGTAATGCCGAAAAACAGAAAATTCCCGTCATGGCTGTAATCGGACAAAAAGAGGTAGAATCCAATACTTTGAGTATTCGTACCCGTGCTTCTGGAGATTTAGGAACTATGTCCGTATCCGAAGTACTGGACAATATGAAGAATGCTATTACCAATTACAGCAACTTTTAGTAGACAATAGAGGTGGGCATCTGCCCATTTTCTATTAGCGAATTTATATAAATACCCAAAAAATAACATTATGAGTACTCCAAAGGAAAGCATCCAATCGATTTTGAAACAGTTACCGGATGATTGTTCTGTAGAAGATATTCAATATCATTTGTATGTGAGCGAAAAAGTGCGACGTAGCCTAGAAGTAGCCGATACTAGAGGAACAAGGACACACAATGAGGCCAAAGAACGTTTAAGCAAATGGCTTATCAAGTAGTATGGTCACCTAAAGCTTTAGATGATGTAGAAGCGATCGCCGTATATATCTCCCGTGATTCTGCTTCCTATACTGCCGCAGTAGTTAAGAAAATACTTGATGTTACTCGCAGTTTGAATCACTGTCCTACTTCTGGTGAAATTGTCCCAGAATTCGATGACGATAGCGTTAGACAACAGTTTGCCTATATGTATAGAATTATCTACCGTATTAAAGGTCAAACTGTTACCGTTGCCGCAGTCACTTACAAGAAGAGACTATTGGAGGAATTTGGCAAAGATTAATACATCTGTCTAAAGCATAACTTTAACGTTAAGTAAAAACTCGGCTGAATTCTACAGTCGGGTTTTTCTATTTTGGATTTTGGATTTTAGATTTTGGATTCAAGACGAATTAGCAGTTAATATTCTTGTAGGGTGTGTGACTAGGCTGTTGACTTTGATAGAATTTATTCGTTTTTGGCTCATGCATTTAACTGGTTCCCAGCCGGAGGCTGGGAACCCATGACAGTCGGCTCTGCCGACTGTCAAAAGTCAACACAAAAACTGTATGAACTTTTAGCCCAGAAAAACCACAGAATCAACAGCCTAGTCACACACCCTACAATAATAATTGTCCCAGTTGCGTGAGTCCTATTTATATAAAACTAATGAGGATGATAATTATATCACCCCCACCAAATCTTTCTATAAATATCTAATAGCACCAGCCCAGAATTTGATCAATTTGATAACTTACTACTTAGCCATATTAACCAAAGCAACTTTAGAATCTGCCACTGTTGGTGACATAAAAACTTGAGAATATAGACTTGATGATTGTTCGGATGCAACTGCTGGTAGGGCTTCTCGCGCATGAGCCGCTAATTCTTGTGTCTTCACATCATAAGTCTGTGTCGCCAATTTAGGATACAAACCAATCCCGATAATTGGCAGTAATAAACAAGCGGTGATGAAAAGTTCGCGGGGTTTGACATCGAGAACTTTTGCATCCAAATGTAATTCTTCGTTCTGCTTACCGTAAAATACTTGACGCAGTAGAGATAGTAAATAAATTGGAGTCAAAATTATGCCTACCGCACTCAGCAATATAACTACAACCTTGAAGCTGGAACTGTAGACATCGCTACTAGCAATACCGATGAATACCATTAATTCACCTACAAAACCGCTCATTCCTGGTAATGCTAAGGAAGCCATTGCACCAGCAGTATATAAAGCAAAGGTTTTGGGCATAACTAAAGCCATTCCACCCATCTTATCCATCATCAAGGTGTGGCTGCGTTCGTAAGTTACCCCGGAAAGGAAAAATAATGCTGCTGCAATTAAACCGTGGGAAATCATTTGTAACATCGCACCGCTCATCCCAATTTCGGTATAGGAACCTATTCCTATTAACACCATACCCATGTGAGCAATTGAAGAATAAGCCAAACGACGCTTCAAATTGGTTTGTGCAAAAGCACAGCAAGCACCGTAAATGATGTTAACTACACCCAAGATTATTAATACGGGAGCAAATACAGCGTGAGCGTTGGGCAGCATTTCCATGTTGATGCGAATCAACGCATAACCACCCATCTTTAATAGCACACCAGCCAAAATCATCGAACCTGGTGCAGAAGCTTCACCATGAGCATCCGGTAGCCAAGTATGAAGGGGGAAAATTGGCAACTTTACGCCGAAGGCAATTAATAAAGCTGCATACACTAGCATTTCAAAGGTTTTAGGATATTGCTTCATTCCTAAAGATGCCATGTCAAAAGTCACGGTATCTCCATAGAATGCCATCGCAAAGGCTCCTACCAGAATAAATATTGAAGCTGCTGCTGTATAAATAATAAATTTAGTTGCCGCATAGCGACGTTTTGGTCCTCCCCAAATCGAAATTAATAGATATACGGGTACTAACTCAATTTCCCACATTAAGAAGAATAACAATAAATCTTGAGCTAGGAATACGCCAAGTTGAGCGCTGTACATCACTAGCATCAAACCATAAAATAAACGCGGCTTGTTTGTAACTCTCCAAGCCGCGAAAATCGCCAAAGTATTAATTAAACCTGTGAGTAAAATCAGAGGCATTGACAACCCGTCAACTGCTACTGACCAATTTAAACCCAATTGGGGTACCCAAGCATATTTTTCAATCAATTGAAATGATGCGTTCTGAAAATCGTAACTACGCCAGAAGGCATAAATCATTAATGTAAAGTCCGCGATCGCAACACCTAAGCCATACCAACGGACTGTTTTACCATCTTTATCGGGAATCAACGGAATGAAAGCGGCTGCTAGTAAGGGTAACAGAACTATTGAAGTTAACCAAGGAAATTCGCTCATCACTGACAATCTGTTATTTTCTCGCTTTTGTTTACATTATATTAAGCAATTTATAGTTTTGTAAACAGAGTTTATCCCTAGAAAATAAAACAATCAAGTTTTTTTAGTCATAAATACTCAAAATTTTCAGTATTTTTGAGCAGATTGTAAAGAAAGGTTAACAAAAATTGCAGCCCTAATTACATTTATAGTTACATTTTGTAGCCTAAAACTCCTTTGAAAGCAAATAAATAAAGATATTCACTTTTTTGAATAGTTAGCTTCAGAAATATCAATCTAAACATTCAAGATTTTCAGACGATACGATTGACAATTGTCCAGACATCCCCATCCGAACGAACGTAAGGAACCGAGATAGTTTTAAATCCGGTGATAAAAGGTTTGTAATAAATTTGCCAGTAAAGTGGAGTCAGATTATCGGCACAAGTTTTAAGCCGATTTACTTCTGTTGCTAATTCTGCTGCTAATTGATTAATTCGCTCTGCATGAGTTTCAGCTTGGGTTTTAGCCTGTTCTAAACGTTCTTTTTGTTCGTCCAAGTTAATTCTAGTTATGTATCCTCGCTGCGATTTCAATTTGGCTTGCTTATCTGTTAATTGATTTTCTAAAGCTGCGATCGCATCATCTATACCTTTTAACTCAGCAAACAATTGCGGATTTTCTCTTGCTTGACGACGGTAGGATTCGGCTATTTCCTGGGGTGAATCATCCTCAGAAGTCGTTATTTTTACCGCAAGAGCAGCACCTTCTCCACGCAATTGATTAATTTGGGAGCGAATTTCTGCAATTTCTGCCTGAATATCCTCCATGTTTTTATCCTTATTTAGGGAGTAGCGAGAAATACTTACTATCTATAATCCAAAATCCAAAACTTGTGCTGAGCTTGCCGAAATATCTAAAATCTAAAATTCTTTAAAGGTGGTGGCTCCTTTACGATCAATTTGCAGCGCTTGTACTTGGGCAATAATACCTTTGTTTTGCCATTCGGAAGCCATTGCTGTAGCAACAGCCTGAGAATTTGCTGTATCAGTTATTGCAAGTAGCGTGGGACCTGCACCACTAATTACCATGCCATAAGCTCCGGCAGATAAAGCTGCTTCATAGATATTTTCGTAATTATGAATCAGTGATTTTCTGTAAGGCTGATGTAACTTATCTTGCAAACCAGCCCGTAGCCAATTTTTATTTCCAGTTTCTAATCCCCGCAACAGTAACCCCAAATGCGCTGTATTGAAAATGGCATCTCCACGGCTAACTTGAGTTGGTAATACTTCTCGTGCAACGCTTGTTGAAAGTTCAAAATCTGGAATTGCTAACACTGGAACGATATTATCACACCAAGGGATATCACAAATTTCCCATCCGGCATCGCTTGTCGCAGCTAAACGACATCCACCCAACAGGGCTGGTACAACATTATCTGGGTGTCCTTCCATCGCGATCGCTAATTCCATTATCTGGGTTGGAGTTAAAATATCTCCCGCGAGTATATTCGCACCAATTAATCCCCCGACAATCGCTGTTGCAGAACTACCCAAACCCCTCGCTAATGGAACCCCTAGCTTAATTTCAATTTTGACTGGGGGTGGTGTTTGTTCTATGTGTTGAAAAAATTTTACAAATGCCTGATAGACAAGATTACTTTCATCAGTTGCGACTCGTGCTGCTTCAGTTCCGGTAATGTTAATAACTAGCTTTTGATTGGCTTCTAAAATAAATTTTAGTTGATTGTAAAGCGTCAAAGCTGCACCAAAACAGTCGAAGCCAGGACCTAAATTTGCAGTTGTTGCAGGAACTGTGACGCGGACAGAAGAGACAGACATTTAAACAATCTTGAACATTTAATTATTCAGCATCTCATAGAAATCAGTGTTTACACAAAAAATCTCAATAGTATATTGACTCTTCCCTTATAGAAGGATGTTTAACGTCATAATTATTTATCAAACTCGGAGCCATTAACCAGTAACTTTGCCAATTTACGAGCGGTTAAACGGCTGTAGAAACCTTAACTCTCAGGAAATTAATTCTCTAGAGTTTGAAAAGCGATATACTTTGGGAGATGGCTAACCAACCTTCGTTGGGGAAGAATTCAATGAAAGCGGCTCAAGCCCTCTCAAAAACAACCCGTCTTGCTCGATTAATTGCCAGATTGATGCAGGCAGCGATCGAAAATGCAGGAGCCGAAACAGGTGTTCTGATTCTTCTAGAAGGCGATCAACTCAGTGTGGTGGCTCAATGCAGCAGAAGTAGACAGTGTGACCTAGAAAAGCTTGCTGTTGCCGACTGTGCAACCATTCCTGTTTCCGTCATTCACTCGGTAGAACGCACTCAAGAAACTCTGGTGTTTGATGATGCAGTTAGCGAACCATCTTTTTTGACCGATCCTTATATTCAAACCCAACAGACGCGATCGCTCCTCTGCATGCCCATTCTCAATCAAAGTCAGCTTATTGGCATCCTTTATTTGGAGAACAGTCTCAGTACTGGCGTATTTAAGCGCGATCGCTTACAAGTTCTCGAACTATTGATCGATCAGGCAGCGATTTCCCTAGAAAATGCTCGGCTGTATGAGCAGTTAGAAGACTATGCCAAAACACTCGAAAGAAGGGTGGAAGAGCAAACTCAAGCCTTACAGCAGGAGATTGCTGAACGTCAACAAACCGAAGTCGCATTGAGACAAAGTGAAGCGAACTACCGCAACCTGCTGCAAACCGCGAATTCCGTCATCATTCGCTACGATCCGCAAGGACGGATTCATTACATCAACGATTATGGGGTAAAACTCCTGGGCTATGAAGAACATGAGATTTTAGGGCGGAGCTTATTTGAAACCATCCTTCCAGACATTGAAACCTCTGGACGCGATATGAAACCCTTTGTCCGCGATTTACTTCGTCATCCTCAATTGTACCCGCATGGCGAGGGTGAAAACCTGTGTCGAGACGGTCGGCGCGTTTGGATGGAGTGGTCGAATCAAGCTATTTTCAATGAGCAGGGAGAGGTGGTTGAAATCTTATCGGTGGGCAACGACACCACCCAGCGTAAACAAGCAGAAGAGGCATTAAAACGTAGTGAAGCCAAGTTCCGCAATATCTTTGAAAACTCCCAAGTGGGCATCTACCGCACCCGCACCTGTAATGGGTTAATTCTCGATGCCAATCAACGCTTTGCCGATCTGTTTGGTTTTGATTCACCCCAAGAGATTATTGGAATTGAACACACTATAGGCTATTGGGTCAACCCGTGCGATCGTCAACGAGGTATTGAGGTGATGAAGCGAGATGGGGAAGTGCGAAACTTTGAAGCACGGATGCGAAGACGAAATGGGACGCTGTTTTGGGGGCTTTTCTCTTCTTATCTAAATGCAGGCGATGACTACATCGAAGGCGTACTTGCGGATATTAGCGATCGTAAACAGACAGAAGCAGCATTGCAAGCCTCTGAAGCAGAACTGCGGGCGCTGTTTTCAGCCATTCCCGATCCGCTATGTATCATCAATGCCCAAGGGCGATTGCTCTGCACAATCAAAGGAACTTCATCCTATGGAGAGGAGTGTACTGGCAAAACGCTGCATCAACTTTTTGCCAAAGAACAAGCTGATGAATTTCTGGATTACATTCAGCAGGCGGTGAGAACTCAACAAGTCCTCACTGTTGAATACAGCGATTGGATCGCTGGACGAGAAGTCTGGTTTTCGGCGCGCATTGCCCCGATTCAGCACGAGCAGGTGATTTGGCTGGCGCGAGATATTACACCGCAAAAGCAGGCAGAAGCCGCCTCGATTTTAGAAGAACGCAACCGCATGGCACGCGAAATTCACGATACCCTTGCTCAGGCGTTTACAGGCATTCTGGCTCAGGTCGGAGCGGCAAATCAGGTGCTAACGGATGATTTAGAAGCAACTGAGGCACACCTGGATCTGATCAAAGAATTAGCGCGAAGTGGACTGACTGAAGCGCGGCGATCGGTCGTCGCCCTCCGTCCTCAGCTTTTGGAGGAAGGCAGTTTACAGAGCGCCCTACATCGTCTCGTCGCTCAAACCAGAACTGCCGCATTGGATACTACTTTATATTATGAGATCGAGGGTGAAGTGTATTCTCTGCCCGCTGAGGTTGAGAGTAACCTACTGCGGATTGGGCAAGAAGCATTAACCAATGCGATTAAACACGCCAATGCTGACGAAATTCGAGTCGAGCTAGTCTACGATCGCGATCGAGTTTGCTTGGGCGTGAAAGACAATGGGCAGGGCTTTGGAGTTGGAAGTATTCCCTCCTCTGAGGGTTTTGGCTTACTCGGCATGAGCGAACGGGCAGAGCGCATCGGCGCACAACTGACGATTAGGAGCCAACCCGGGCAAGGAACAGAGATTATCGTCATTGTCAGTCGGGAGTAGCATCGCGATGAGCCAAGCCGCAACAATTCGGGTTCTGATCGCAGACGATCATGCCATTTTTCGGCAAGGATTAGCTACGATTATTAACCGCGATCCAGATATGAACGTGATTGCCCAAGCAGAAAATGGGGAACAAGCGATCGCCTTGTTTCGGGAACACCAACCCGATGTCACGCTCATGGATCTGAGAATGCCGGAGGTGGAAGGAGTAGCAGCTATCGGTGCCATTCGTGCGATCGCTAAATCTGCTCGAATTATTGTCCTAACTACCTATGATAGTGACGAAGAAATTTATCGGGGATTGCGCTCAGGCGCAAAAGGCTACTTGTTGAAAGAAACCGAACCTGACGAGCTTCTGAATGCCATTCGTACCGTTCATCGGGGTCAGCAGTATATTCCGCCTGATGTGGGAGCAAAGTTGGCACAGCGCCTCAGCAATCCAGAACTGAGTGAAAGAGAACTAGAAGTACTCCGCTCACTGGCACAGGGAATGAGTAATGCGGAGATTGCGGCGGCTTTGAGTATCGGTGAAGGTACGGTTAAATCTCATGTGAATCGGATTTTGAATAAGTTAGATGTTAGCGATCGTACTCAAGCTGTGATTGTTGCGGTTAAACGTGGCATTGTGAGTTTGTAGGGTGTACTTTCGCTTGATCGAATTCGGATTCTAACTTAAGTTATAGTCAGCCTTCTACTTTGCGATGGCATGGTTACTCTATCAATTTGTAGTGTAAAAAATTTAACTCACTGTAGACGACAGACTCAAGGCAATTTTCTATATTGAATTTATGCAAATAGTCATGCACTCAGGAGATAAATTTATGACCTCTACTTCCATCGTGACAGACCCAACACTACGCCAAGGCGATTCCGGTGCTGCTGTTATTGAACTACAACAATTGCTGAATGCGAAAGGAATCAACATTACAGTCGATGGAATTTTTGGCGATGCAACTCGCGCCGCAGTGGTTCGGTTTCAACAGCAGAATGGACTTGTTGTAGACGGCATCGTCGGCACTCAAACTTGGCAAGCTCTTCGTCGAGGTGGCAATGCGCCCATTCAACTGACTGATGCAGCCAGTTACTACGAGCCATCGAAATATTCTTATCAAAAAGAGGCGTTTGACTGGTTGCAATCCCAGATTTCTAGATCGGATCTAGAGGAATTTGCTCGCCGCTGGCGGAACCTAAGCTAACCCAGCAATCACCGATTTCAAAGTTATTCAGCCCAGGTTCAAATTGCTAACGCTAGGAATGCCTAAATCCAATACGGTTTTTCTCAGCTTTCATGGCAGGGTTCTGGTGGTCTGTCCTATTAGTTTTGATGGTTTAAATTATAACCGCAGAGGCGCAGAGAGCGCAGAGGAAAGAAAAAAAGAGAGATGAGAAGTTTATTTACCTATCATAATTTATGGGACAAACTACTAGGCTTGATACAGATGTAGAAGAATGAATGATGATCGCAGCCAGAGTTCCTTGCTTATACCCCCTTCAACCCAAGATTGGATGCAGGGTGTGCTAAGTGCCAAGGTCGTGCTGGTGATGTATGGAGACTATCAAGACCTCAGAAGTGCGGAGGTTTACAAGCTGATTAAAGCGCTCAAACGAGAGCTTAGTGCTGCTTTTGGAGAAGATTATTTATGTTTTATCTTCCGTCATTTTCTGCAAGCACAGATTCATCCCCAAGCTCAACGGGCTGCCCAAGCTGCCCAAGCCGCTGCTGCCCAAGGACAGTTTTGGTCAATGCACGACACTTTGTTTGCCCATCAACAGAAGTTAGAAAATGGTTATCTTGTAGAGTACGCTAACAATTTAGGGCTTGATATCCCTCAGTTTCTTAAAGAGTTGTCTAAACAAGTGCATCTCGATCGCATTAATCAAGATATCGAAAGTGGAATACGCAGCGGAGTGACCGACGCTCCAGCGCTATTTATCAATAACATTCGATATACCGGACGTTGGAGAATGACAGAGTTGATGGCAGCCATTGTTGTTGCAAGTCATTAAGTTCTTTTCATAACTTTTACACAAAACAATGAACACACTTCTCAAAAGAGCTGTATTATTCTTCGCTCTGCCTATTTGTATCTTAGGTTATTTCTCCTTTCCCGCCGCTGCTGATTCTACAGGCGCCCTCATCTTGAGTACTCAATGCCAGGGTAGTTACAACATTAACATTTGGCGAAACTATAGGTCTGGTGAACTGCTTTATCGTGCCATTAGTCCTAACGGTAATTTAAGTTTGGATAAAGGAACCAGCCAAGCGACAGAAGGCGTTCGAGTGTACAAATTTGGAAATGGCAACTATGAATATTGGATCTGGGATGGGACGTTAGATGATCCGCAGGCTGGAACATTAGAGGTCTATAAAAACAACCGTCTTTTAATGCAACAAGCTTGTAGGAGAAGCTGAACTTTATTTACTGCTGGATTGGGTATTTCTCTGAACCAGAACCTTCGTTATCTCATTGAGGATAGTTCTATGACACACTTACGATTACGCAATGAGAATTTTCCTGAGCATTTTAAAGTTACAACTCAAGCTGATTCTCCTAGTGACTTTCCAATCAATCATGCACTGATTGCGATCGCGCAAGAAGTTGCTGAGTTGCTGAAACAAACCTATTCGGTACAAGTTGATAACACTGATTATCTGGAGTCAACAACTAGGAAGCACTCTAGTCAAAATCCTCCAATGTAGTAATTTCAGCTTTTCAGTTAATGCTCGTTGAAACATAAGGAAAGCACTACCCAAATTCAAATGGAGATCGCACGATGAACAATCTACTCCGTCCTGGTTTATTTATGGCGATCGCGACTTGAACATTCCTCCAGCGGCACTGTCTTTCATGGCGAACCGCGCTAACTCAAAGGAGACCGTTGTTGTGAATGGCGCGTCCCATGTTGTGATGGTTTCCCATGCAGATGCTGTTGCCAAGCTCATCAATCGTGCTGCAACCGCGCAGTAAACAAGTGTGGATGCACTGTTGAAAAGTGTCAGAAGGCAGCAGGGCAAAAGCTGCAAAGCACTGGAAAAATCTGAAAGAAGTCAAGTATTGGAACTCAATACACTTGGAATAGATAAAACTAGGAGAATCTAATCATGGTCAAACAGCAAACTGTAGACGAACAAGCAAATTTACAAGCAACCCCTAGCCTGACACCCGCCCAAGAGTTTTTGCAAGAACTTTGGGATGAGCATCTGCGACACGAGTTTGGCACTCACAACGTTGAAGATGCTCTTGCCACGATGGTTGAGGATGCTTATGTTAATGACATTCCGGTAATGACCGGGGGAGTAGGGAAACCAGCACTGCGCGAGTTTTATTCCAAATACGGCATTCCACAAATACCGCCAGACATAGAGCTAATCCCAATCTCGCGCACGATTGGAACCGATCGGCTTGTCGATGAAATGCTGGTTAAGTTCACTCATACCATCCGAATGGACTGGATGCTACCTGGCATTGCTCCGACTCTTAAACGGGTTGAAGTGGCATTGGTAGCGATCGTTCAGTTCCGTGGCGACAAGCTAGCCCACGAACACATCTACTGGGATCAGGCGAGCGTATTGGTTCAAATCGGCTTGCTCGATCCTAGTACGTTACCCGTTGTAGGCGTTGAAAGTGCGCGTAAGGCAGTCGATCCGAGCTTGCCCTCAAATGCACTGATCGATCGTGCCAACGATTCCCTACGGGATAGCTTCGCTTCACGCGACTCAGTGAACAATGACCTCAAAAGGAGAAATCATGACAACTACATACCATCACAGTGCGGGTGAAATATCAAGTCTTAATACACCAATGCAAGCAATTTTTGATTATATTGTGATTGGTGCTGGTTCAGCAGGCTGCGTTGTTGCCAACCGTCTTACAGAAGACCCTAATACTAAAGTATTGCTGCTTGAAGCGGGTGGTCCTGATACCAAGCCAGAACTTCAAGTTCCGAACTTGTGGCCTACTACACTCTTAGGCTCGGAAGTGGACTGGGCATACTTCACTGAAGGGGAACCTTACTTAAATAACCGCAAAATTTTCTCTTCACGCGGTAAAGTCTTGGGCGGCAGCAGTTCGATTAATGGCATGGTTTATATACGAGGCAATGAACGTGACTACAATAGCTGGCAAGCATTAGGTAATATTGGTTGGAGTTATCAGGATGTCTTGCCTTACTTCAAGAAATCGGAAAACCAGCAGCGGGGAGCATCGTTATTTCACGGGGTTGATGGACCACTTAGCATCACAGATCCACTCTCTCCTGCAAAAGTGTCGCAACGCTTTGTGGAAGCCGCGATCGCACAGGGCTATGAGCAAAATACCGACTTTAATGGCGTACAGCAGGAAGGTGCAGGACTTTACCAAGTGACCGTGAAAGATGGCAAGCGCCAAAGTACAGCAGTGGCATTTCTGCGTCCGATTAAAGATCGCCCCAACTTGACTATTCAAACAGGAGCATTGGTGACTCGTTTACTCTTTGAGGGAAAGCGCGCGGTAGGGGTAGTGTATTTTCAAAACGGAACGGAGTATCAAGTTAGGGTCAACTCCGAAGTGATTTTGAGTGCTGGTGCCTTCGATTCTCCTAAGCTGCTCATGCTTTCTGGAATTGGACCTGCTGAACATCTGCGGGCATTAGGCATTCCTGTGGTTGTTGATTTGCCGGGTGTCGGCCAGAATCTTCAAGATCACCCACTTGCTGTTATTGCCTACCAGTCTACTCAGGAAGTGTCCCCGGCGCCGAGTAGTAATGGCGGAGAAGCTGGGTTGTTTCTGCATACTAACAATAATTTAGATGCGGCGCCTAATTTGCAATTTACAATTGTTCCGATTTTATATGTCGATCCTGCTTATGCACGTGCAGGTCCGGCATTCACCATTACCTTTTACATCACCCGTCCCGAAAGTCGTGGTAGTGTAACACTACGTTCCTCCTCCCCCTTTGACCCACCGTTGATTCGGGTCAACTATCTTCAGAAGGAATCTGATATGCAACTGATGGTTGAAGGACTTAAAATTTTGCGTCAGATTGTATACTCCGATGCGTTGAATGAGTTTCGGGGCGAGGAAATTGCTCCAGGGAGTTCCGTGCATAGCGACAAAGCAATCGAAGATTATATTCGGCAAACGTGCGGTACGGGATGGCATCCTGTTGGAACGTGCAAAATGGGTATTGATCGAATGGCGGTTGTCGATCCTCAACTCAAGGTACGGGGGATTGAAGGGTTACGAGTTGTTGATGCATCGATTATGCCAACTATGATCGCAGGAAACACAAATGCATCGGCAATTATGATTGGAGAAAAGGCTGCCGATTTGATAAAAGTTGGAACAAAATTGCCTCAATGATGGTGAAAGCCTCACCTAGCAAGATGTGAATCAGGAAAATCTGCTTATCATAGAGAAACGTGGCATTCGTCAGGAATCACGCATGGCTATCAAGACACTCGATCACAGAAACACGATCAGCATTTCTTCTGGTAAAGAGACTTTATCAGCGCAGCAGTCCGTGGCAGTCGCCAAATGTGCAGAGCTGGCGGCATTAGCCGATCAGCATACTAATGGCAGGGGAGAGGGTTATCATCCAACCGCGATCGCTCCTTTAGTCTTTGTCCGACAAAGCAACTCTTCCATCACTATCCAGGAAGTTAGCGAACCCCTATTCGCCATTGTGGTGCAGGGTCAAAAAAAAGTATCACTCAATGAGGAAACGTTTCAGTATGGGATTGCTCAGTATCTGATTCTTTCGGTGGATATGCCGCTGAGTGCTTGTATGGTAGAAGCAACCCCTGATCAGCCCTATCTCGGCTTAAAGCTGAAGCTAGACCCAGGACAACTCTGTGAGATTATTGCTCAAACAAAGCTGGGTATCAGTCAGAACGAAAGCCCTGTTAGAGGCTGGTGTGTCAGCGATGCCGCGCCATCTTTGATCGATTGCGTTATCCGGTTAACAAAGCTGTTAGATACACCACAGGACATCTCATTTTTAGCACCGTTGATGATTCGCGAAATCTATTACCGTTTGCTCACAGACCAACAAGGTGAAGTGGTGCGTCAGATTGCGACCGCTGGCAGTAGTATGCAGCGCATTGCTGATGTGATTAAACAGATTAAAGCTGATTTTACAAAGTCGCTGCGGGTTGAGGAGCTAGCAGAGCAGGCGAATATGTCGGCTGCATCATTCCATCGTCACTTCAAAGCTGTCACATCCATGAGTCCGCTGCAATATCAAAAGCAATTACGACTGTTAACTGCCCGACAGATGATGCTTGCCGAGGCGATCGATGCCACTCAAGCGGCTTATCGAGTTGGGTATGAGAGTCCGTCGCACTTCAGCCGCGAATATTCCCGCATGTTTGGTGCACCGCCCATTCGAGATATGGAACGGCTACGGATATCCTGAATGCTGTGCATCTTTTGAGAGGATCAGGCAAACATCTGCAAGGTTTGTGTATTCAAACTCCTGATTCGTGCTTATAGGATGAAACTATTCAAATACAACCTTCTCTAGCTGCGGTTCGGCGATTAGATCTTGCTCCTGCAATGTGCTCTATCACGGCGGCTATATTTTGACCGAGAAAGATGGGCCTTTCAACACTAAAGCAACGATGACTCGAATTGCACGAAAATTTCAGGAGATTGAAATGATGCGTTATTTAGGTCAGGTTTTCATTAGCACAGGACTGATTGGGCTGCTAGCTATTCCGGCGATGACACAAGCTCGCACGGAGGAGGCAGGTTTTCAGTCGAATACGGCTGCGTTTGAGCTAAGTAATGACTCGACCGCATTCAATAAGCCGCCTGCCCTCGATCTGTTTCCAGCACTTGTAAATTTGGCTCAGGCAACTCAGCCAAATCGAGCAGACGCACAGAAGACTCAGGCGATCGAACAGCGCAATAAAGAAATTGTCCAGCAGTATTTTGATCGCTGGCAAAATGGAACTGGCAACTTCTTCGACCTGCTTGCTTCAGAAGCAAACTGGACGATTACGGGTACTGGCACAACTGCGGGTACCTATCGCAAGCAAGCGTTAATTGATCAGGTCATTAAGCCAACCAGTGCTCGATTATCGACCCCAATTAGACCAACTGTACGCGGCATCTGGGCAGATGGCGACATGGTCATTGCCCTGTGGGATGGAGAGGCGATCGCTTGGGACGGCAGACCTTATCGGAACACCTACACCTGGTATTTCAGAATGCAGGACGGTAAAGCAGTCGAAGTGATCGCCTTTCTGGATATGCAAGTGTTCAACGACTTATGGACAAGAGTTTCACCGAGAAGCTAGTACGGGTTGCCCTAGTCAACAAACGTACAGGCAGACATCCTAAAAGCAGCCTAACTGCCAATCAGCTTTAATCACCTACAAGGAACAATCACCATGTCAACTGTTGAGAACAAAGTTATTGCGATTACTGGAGCGAGTAGCGGTATTGGTGAAGCAACTGCTAGACTGCTGGCTCATCAGGGTTTACGGGTTATGTTAGGGGCGCGACGCACCGATCGACTCGAAGCGATCGCTGCCGAAATTCGCTCTACAGGTGGCGAAGCAGAATACCGTACCCTTGATGTCACCAACCTCGAAGATATGCAAGCCTTTGTCGATTTTGCCCAAGATAAATTTGGTCGCCTTGATGTTGTGGTGAACAATGCAGGCTTGATGCCGCTCTCCAGGCTAGAGGTGCTGAAGATCGATGAATGGAACCGCATGATTGATGTGAACATTCGCGGTGTACTTCACGGCATTGCTGCTGCGCTACCCCTCTTTAAGCAGCAACGATCGGGGCAGTTTGTTAATCTATCCTCGATCGGCGGGCACAACGTCTATCCAACCGCAGCCGTGTACTGCGCCACTAAGTTTGCAGTTTGGGCGATTTCCGAAGGATTGCGGCAGGAATCGACAAACATCCGGGTTACAGTGATTTCGCCTGGAGTGACGGAAACTGAACTTGCCAGCACGATCACGGATGCTGAAGCGGCGGAATGGGTAGAGGGATTTCGTGAGGCAGTAATTCCAGCAGATGCGATCGCGCGTGCGATTGCCTTTGCGATCGCGCAACCCGCAGAGGTGGATGTGAATGAAATCATTGTTCGACCGATTGGACAAATGAGCTAAATCTCAGAAGTCGAGAAAACGCCTACATTCTTTATCAGTGTGTGTACGAAAGAATACAAAATCTAGAAGCACCACTGTTGATGATTATAGAGGCGCTAAGAGAATTTGGTAGTTGCTGGTATGAGCTAATAGGACAGAGCATCTGGAGATTAAACCAATGGCAATTCTGAAACAATTCGCGATTTTATTTGTATTAGGCAGTGTGGGAATTGTGATGTTCACGATCACGTCTATTCCTTTAGTCGAGCAAAGGTTAGCAAAACTGTCTCCAGAAATACTGGAAAAAGTGCCGCCATTGTGGATTTTAATGCTGCTGCAAGGACTACAGTATTCAACTCTACTAGCAATCAGCATTCTGATCGGAATTGGTTGTGCCTATCGTGTTGGATTAAGCTCCCATTTAATTGATCATTGGGTGTTTCACATCGCTAAATCTCCATCTTTTGCCGTTGAGATGAAGTGGAGCTTGGGTGTGGGTGCAGCAGGGGTGATCGTTGTCTTGTTGCTTGATCGGTTGATGCAACCTGCCCTACCTGAAGCGCTACAGGCAGCCAATAATAAAGAGTCAAGTTGGTTGAATTTGCTCACAGCAATGTTCTATGGCGGCATCACTGAGGAAATTTTGATGCGCTGGGGTTTAATGTCGCTGCTTGTTTGGATCGCATGGAAAGGGCTAAAACAAGGTGTTACGTTGCCAAGTCAAGGGATTTACCAGGGTGCGATCGTTCTAGCCGCGTTGGTATTTGGACTACTACACCTGCCAGCGACTGCTGCGATCGTTCCCCTCACTCCAGTTGTGATTATTCGAGCGTTGTTACTGAACGGGATTGCGGGGACTGCGTTTGGCTGGCTGTTTTGGCAATATTCGCTAGAGGCTGCAATGTTAGCCCATATCAGCTTTCATGCTTTTGCCTTTGTGCTTAACGGTTTACTGGCAAGGTTGGCTTAAGTTTTGGAATAGATATCGTAGGGCTAGCACTGCCCCCTTAAGGAACCACAGCATACTTCAATCAGGAATTTATCATGCAATATCTTTCACAGGACTTAATCCTTCTTGCACTCAATCCCGAAACTGGGAAAACTCGCTTCTCTTTCTACGCGGCGCTCGAATATGGCTTGGTCGGTTCTTTGTTACTAGACTTAATCCTACGAGACAAACTTGAGATCGACAACGACAATCGGGTGATCGGTGCGATCGCAGGCAACACAGGCGATGAATTCTTAGATCAACGCCTCAATGAGGTTCTGGCATCGTCTCGTCCTCAAACTGCAAGGTTCTGGGTGACTCGTTGGAGACGAAGATACAGATGGTTTCAGCCGATTGTGTTGCAGAACTTAGTCAATTTAGGTGTTTTGCAACGACAAGAGCAACGCATTCTGGGTTTATTCCCAACGCGGCGATATTTTCTCACCGATGAATCGATTCAGCGCGAGATTGTCCAGCAAGTTCGTGCAGCCGTGTTAGAAGGCATTGGACTGAATTCTCGCATGGTAGCCTTGATTAGTTTGATGCAAGCCTCTCACCTGACCGATGCGGTGTTCAGACCTGAAGAACGTCCCGAAGCGCGATCGCGAATTAAAGCGATCTCAGCAGGGGAGTTAGTCGGCAAAGCAGTTTCAATGGCAATTTTCATCATTCAAGCAACCACGATTTTGGGCGCAGTCAATGTCAGATGAAATCGTTAGGGATTGTATAGAACAATAGTTTGGACAATTTTTGAAAGCTTTGCTCTCCTCTCAGAATTGTCCGGCGTGTTGGAGCAGAGGAATGCTCAAAATCTAATCAGGAGATTCAAATGATCCTAGTAACTGGCGCAACTGGAAATAACGGTCTGGAAATACTTAAGCGTCTCGCCGAGCAAAACGTTCAAGCTCGTGCGATGGTGCGCGATCGCAATCGAGCCAAGGCAATTGCAAATCTAGGCATCGAAATGGTCGAGGCTGATTTTGATCGCCCTGAAACACTGCCCTCTGCCTTAACAGGGGTCGATCGAGCCTTCCTTGTTACTAACTCAACAGAACGCGCCGAAGCACAGCAACTCGCGTTTGTTGAAGCAGCGAAACAAAGCGGTGTCAAGCACATTGTTAAACTGTCGCAGTTTGCCGCCGATGCTGACTCACCCGTGCGTTTTTTGCGCTACCATGCGGCAGTCGAAGCGGCGATCCAAGCAACCCAGATGGCGTATACGTTTGTGCGCCCCAATCTGTTTATGCAGGGCTTGTTAAACTTCCGATCGTCGATCGTTGAGCAAAACGCCTTGTACGCTGCGATCGGTGATGCGAAGGTGAGCGTAGTAGATGTCCGCGACATTGCTGACGTTGCTGTAGCTGCTCTAACCGAAGCTGGGCATGAAGGAAAGATTTACGATCTCACGGGTTCGCAGGCGCTAACACATACCGAGATGGCAGAATATCTCTCCGCCGTGCTGGGTCGTCAGATTACTTTCGTCGATATTTCATCTGAAGCGATGCGGGATGCGTTGCTCGGTGTTGGCTTCCCGATCTGGCAAGCGGACGGACTCATTGAAGATTACGCCCACTATCGGCGCAATGAAGCAGCAGCGATCGCTTCAGGGATAGCAGATGCGACTGGCAAAGCGCCGCGTCAGTTTAAGGACTTTGCTCGCGATTATGCAACGGCATTTAGCTGACTTCCAAAATTGAACGATCGACAAGTGCAACTTTAGCCCAAGGCAGATTTCTGGAATTGTAAGTTAACGTGCGTGGACTGTTCTTGCAGATGAAACATGAGCTTGAATAAATGATTGCCAATTCTACAGTTTTAAGGTGGTGAATAAAATGATTAAATACAAAGATTTCGCGCCTCGGATTACGGAACGAGGACCCTTCGGCGGAGCTTCCAAATATGAAGTCTTCTCTGAGGTTGTGGATGCTGCAAATCAGTGGATTGAAAGTACAACGATACAGGTGATCAATGTTGAAACCGTTGTTTTACCCGATCGCATCGAAGGTACAAGTGATGGTGTCTACGGAGTGACGACCAGTAATGCTTTCTACCCAGTGATGATCAGTCAAGGTCTTGCAATCAAGTGCTTTCAATGTGTACGTGTCTGGTACAGAGAATAAACTTCATTGGAGAAAGATTGAATTGCATTACTCGCAAACGGTAAACATTCGCGATCAAGTGGAGATATTGCTAACTAGAACTGATCCATCAGGAGGACAATCATGAAACTTCAAACCATTTTCGGATTACTAACAATCGCTACAGGATTGCTCGGAGGTTCATTTACTCATCCAGCGATCGCGCTCAGGCAACAATGAAGGATTCTTGTCGTTCTGCGCCGACGACAATGTAATTAATTTTGTTTACCTACTTGCGATCAGTTAACTCAAGTAGTTACAGTCAACCATTTTTTATCTAGGTTAATGACATGTTCAAAACTGCAAAATCACGACAAGAAGTACTGAAATTCAAGCTGTTTGGATTTCGATTCTCATTTCAAAAGATACCGCTGCACCGCGTAGCCCTTTTCGCGATCGCCCTGCTCTTCACCACCCCTTTCGCCTCCGCCTCCTCGGAGTCCACAACAATGATGCCTATCACCTATCCTGAAACCAAGCGAGTCGATGTCGTTGAGGAACGTTTCGGGCAGACGATTGCTGACCCCTATCGTTGGTTGGAAAATGATGTTCGCAACGACAAGGAAGTCGCTAATTGGGTCGAATCGCAGAACAAAGTTACTAACGCTTATCTCAATACGCTGCCGAGTCGAGATATTTTCAAGGATCGACTCAAGCAGTTGTACAACTTTGAGCAATTTTCGATTCCGGTCAAACAGGGGGGACGGTATTTCTACCTTTATAATTCTGGACTTCAGAACCAACCAGTTCTCCATGTCCGCGACAGCGTAGACGGTGCAGGGCGTGTGCTGATCGATCCGAATCGCTGGTCAAAAGACGGAGCGACTGCACTTGCTGAATGGTCAGCATCCGACGATGGCAAGCGTGTGGCTTATGCGGTGCAGGATGGCGGCAGCGACTGGCGCACGATTCGGGTGCTGGACGTGGACACGGGCAAGGTACTGGAGGATGAGGTGAAATGGGCAAGGTTCACCAACATCGCCTGGATCAAGGACGGATCTGGCTTTTTCTACAGCCGTTACCCTGAACCGAAGCAGGGCGAAACGTTCCAGGCGGGCGTAGCCAACCATGTCGTCTATTTTCATGCGCTCGGCACACCCCAGACGCAGGATCGGCTAGTCTATGCCACTCCAGATCAGCCAACCCTAGTGCATACCGTTGATATCACCGCAGACGGGCGCTATCTCACGATCTATTCCACACCCGTTGCGATCGGCAACAAACTGACTATCGTGGATCTCCAGAGCAACCACTGGAAACCCCGCAAGTTAGTCGATACTCTCGACGATCAATGGAGCGTCGTTGGCAATGTGGGGACGAAGTTTTTCCTCAAAACCACTCAGGATGCGCCACGCTCCAAGGTGGTGACAATGGACATCGCCGCTGCCGACCCAGCGATCGCGGATGTGGTGCCAGAGCAGGATTCGATTATGGGTAATGCGTCGCTGGTCGGCGGACGGTTGCTAGTCGCCTCTCGTGTTGACGTGAAGACGGAAATTCGACGCTACACGCTGGATGGCAAGGCTGATGGTGTGGTGAAGCTGCCGGGTATCGGCACCGCTGGCGGTTTTAAGAGCGACCCGGACGACCAGGAAACTTTCTTCGTCTTCACCAGCTACAACACTCCAAGCATCATCTATCGATACGATGTCGCCAGCAACAGGTTGCGGGTGTGGGCACAACCTAAAGTGGCGATCAATCTCAACCAGATCGCGGTCGAACAGCGGTTCTACAAGTCCAAGGATGGCACCCGTATCCCGATGTTTATTGTTCGGCGTAAGGATGTGACCGCAGCCGCACCAACCCTACTCTATGCCTATGGCGGCTATGGTATCCCCATGCTTCCCGAATTCTTGCCCGCGCCACTGGGGTGGGTCGAACAGGGCGGAGTGTTCGCGATCGCCAATATTCGCGGCGGCTCCGAATATGGCAAGGCATGGCACGAAGCGGGTCGTCGTCAAAACAAGCAGAATGTCTTCGACGACTTTATCGCGGCGGGCGAGTATCTGAAGGCACAGGGAATCACGCTACAAGACGGCTTGGCGATTCAGGGCGGATCGAATGGCGGACTCTTGGTTGGTGCAGTGGTCAATCAGCGACCGGATCTGTTCGCCGCTGCGTTACCCCAGGTTGGTGTGATGGATATGCTTCGCTTCGACCAGTTCACAGGTGGGAAATTATGGTTAGACGAATATGGTTCTCCGTCACAGGAAGCGGATTTCCGTAACCTCTTAAAATACTCGCCTTATCACAACATCCAGTCCGGCAAGACCTATCCCGCGATTCTCGCCACCACCGCCGACACGGACGATCGCGTGGTGCCAGGACACACTTTCAAATATGTCGCCGCACTCCAGGCAGCAGATATCGGCGACAAGCCACACCTTGTCCGCATTGAGACGCGGGCGGGACATGGGGCAGGCAAACCTACCGACAAGATCGTCGAGGAAACGGCGGATATGTGGGCTTTTGCCGCGCACTGGACGGGGCTGGATGTAAAGTAGGCGAACTGAGTTAATTTTTGATTGTTGATGGTGGAATCACAGTAAATCGATCCATAAACAAATCAAATCACGATGCTTGCTTGAAGTGATGGTCAAATCTACAGTTTTAAGGTCAACTCGAAACATGGAGTTCGGGAGCATTATGGAACAAACACTCGAACAGAATAAAACATTCATCCGCAATCACTTTGAAGAGATTGTGAACCGCAAGAATTCTGCCATTGCTTACCAAAACTTCGATTAACGAATACTGTGGACAAGAACCAACAGAAAAATTTAAGCCAAGGTGGGAAAGAACAGGATAATGATTCATTTATCACAGAAGTTCAGCTTCCTGTTGTCCAAATTTAAAGAAGACTATAATTAATCAAAACCGGGTTTACCTAATCGATAAATCCGGTTTTTTTATCTATTGAATTACAGACAACTGAAGTTTCTGTTAAAAGATGTTAAATTCAAAGTAATTAAAGCAAAAGGGATTGGGTAAGTCCCAATCCCGAAAAGCAGGTTAACCGCTACTTATTTGTGTTAACCCATGCAGCTTTGGGAACGCACAGAAAATTTCTATTGTAATACCAACTTGACGTTAGCATTTTGCAAACCGCGCTGCTTAACTTCAGTCAAAGTCTTGTTAACAGCGTACTTTTGATTGATGGAGTTGATTAGCTCGGTCTGGTTGTGCTTCTTAGCAACGCCCCATAAGTCGGCAATCAAGTCGAAGGAACCGTCGCTGTTGCGAGACCAGCCTAAATCATATTCGCCTTCTAAAACTGCAACGATGTCAGAACGAACGCGCTGACCGTTATAACCACGAACATCAGCTTCAGACTTAACGGTGATACCTAGGTCGCTTAAAGAAGCTTTAAGAATTTCAGCGTCGGTGATTTTGGTACGTAGAGTGCTAAAATGAGACATTTGGGTTTCCTCCAAAAAGAAGATTGAGATTTAAGACAACGGTTTTTTAGGCTAAGCCGCGTTTATAATTACGCGGTTTTTTTATTTACTAGCTTTGGGTTCGCTAGTCTTTGCTCCTGCGTTAACAGGAGAAAGCTTTTTAAAACTCCATTCGCTGATATTCAGCTACGGAGGCTGCGGCTGGACGCGCTCTTTGTCTGGCCCAGTCTCTTAGCGCGGTTACTTGCTCTTGCATCGTTCGAGACAGCGGTAACGTGGCTTTGAGTGCAGCAATAATATCTAGCTGGGTGAACTCGCGATCTTGGGCAAAAGCTTCGTACATTGCCGCTACAATCGCTTGTTCAATTTCCGCCCCAGAAAAGCCATCAGACATCTTTGAAAGTTGTTCCAGATCGAATCTGGAGATGTCTTTACGGCGCTTATTTAAGTGGATCGTATAAATATCTTGCCGTTCCTGAGATGTAGGCAGATCCACAAAGAAAATTTCATCAAATCGACCTTTCCTTAAGAACTCTCCTGGCAAGCGTTCAACCCGGTTGGCTGTTGCCATCACAAACACGGGCGACTTTTTCTCTTGCATCCAAGTTAGGAAAGATCCAAATATTCGGCTGGATGTTCCTCCGTCAGAATCACCAGAACCGGAACTACCAGCAAATGATTTATCTAACTCATCAATAAATAATATTGCCGGAGAAATAGATTCTGCTGTCTTTAGGGCATTTCGCAAATTAGCTTCACTTCGTCCTACCATCGAGCCATCATAAACTCGACCCATATCCAAGCGTAACAGCGGTAGTCCCCATAATCTGGAAGTGGTTTTTGCAATCAAAGACTTTCCACAGCCTGGAACTCCCAGAATCAACATCCCTTTCGGTTGCGGCAACCCATATTCCCTTGCTTTCTCCGTAAAGGCATCAGAACGCTGCGTTAGCCACTTCTTCAACTCTTCCAAACCACCCACAGCATCTATAGTTTCATCTTCTTCAATGTAATCTAATATACCATTGCGTCGGATTAGCTGCTTCTTCTCAGATAAAACTATATCTACTTCTTGTTCGGTTAAACGCTTCGCCGTCACTTGAGCTTTACGGTATACTTTCTCCGCTTCATCTCTAGTTAATCCTAGAGCCGCTCTGAGTAACTTTTCCCGTGCTTCAGTTGTTAATCGTCGCGCACCTTGTTGACCTAGATGACTATCTAATACTTTATTTAGGTCGGACATATCTGGCAGTGGGAAGTCAAGCACTACAACTTCCTTTTCCAACTCGATGGGAACCTGCTGCATCGGCGACATCAAAATTATATTCTTTTGAGTGCCTTTGAAACTAGCGATCGCATCTCTTAATGACCTCGTTGTTGCAGGCGCTTCTATAAAAGGATGTAAATCCTTCAAGATAAACATACCTGGCTCTTTTTGCCGAATTATCCACTCAATTGCAGCTTCGGGCGAGACCGTATTATGTTGAGTTGTACTCCGGGCTTGACCATACTCAACTATACCGTGAGTTACTGTCCATACGTACAATCGACGCTGCGGCTTTGCAGATTGAGCGATGGAATTAATTGCTTGCTCTGCCCGCTCTTCCTCGGAGGTCACAAGGTAGATTAAGGGATATTGAGCTTGAATTAGTATGTTGAGCTCTTCTTTCATATAATCAACCTACTTGAGACCTAAAGACACTACAGACATCGTTATCGTTATGGTAAAGACAGAATTATGAATAATTGATTCATAATTCCAATTCGCTAACAAGGAACCAATTCGGACGAATCTTTTTGATTAACTTCTTGTTGCTCGATCTCATCTATGGAAACATCTTTACCGATCATTCCTGGTTGATTACCTAGGGCAACCAATTCCCCTTCCCGCAATAAAAGTGAACTTTCGCAATTGGGACACGAATAGACCCTGTGAGTTCTTCCACGAGAACCTTCGACTTCATCGACCAACTCTGAATTTGATAGATAAAAAACGAGGGCGCGTTCGGCAAGCTCTGACATTGGTTCGCTTTCAACTGCTGAACGTATTTTCAAACTTTTATGCAGTTCTGGGGATAGATACAAAGTAACTTTTTGCTTAGCTTGCATATAACTCTTTCACGTTCTTACCCGGGTATGTATCTCACGATATCGGCTTGCTTATTTGTTGTCAAGATGGCAAAGCGTTTTGACGGCATTTTTGTAACACTTCTTTACAATAAGGGCTGAAACCACTATTAGTGAGACTGTATTGAACGGAACTAGCCAAGTCCATCACGCCCGGTAGCGAAGTTGAAGAGAAAAAGTTAAAAATTATTTATATTGAATTTTGTCGGTTCAAAGGGGTTGTGTTTCCTCAAATTCATGTTTTATTGATCGAAAAACTTCAACTTAGTATCTTGATAATGGTTGAGAAGGGACATAAACCTGATAGATTTAGCTATCAGCGAGTATAAACTGGTGAAAATGAAAGTCCTGGTAATTGGTGGCGATGGCTATTGCGGTTGGGCAACCGCGCTTTACCTTTCAAATCGTGGTTACGAAGTTGGAATTTTAGATAACTTAGTGCGACGGCACTGGGATAACGAATTAGGCGTACAAACCCTAACGCCGATTACACCCATTGGGCAGCGTATAGAGCGCTGGAAGGATTTGACTGGTAAATCCATCCAATTGTTTATCGGCGATATTACAAACTACGAATTTCTTCAAAAAGCTTTACATCAATTTGAGCCGGAAGCCATAGTACATTTTGGCGAACAACGTTCGGCTCCTTTTTCGATGATTGACCGCGAACACGCTGTTTTAACGCAAGTAAACAACGTGGTTGGCACATTGAACATCCTTTATGCCATGCGTGAAGATTTTCCCGACTGTCATTTAGTGAAGTTAGGGACAATGGGTGAATATGGTACGCCTAACATCGATATCGAAGAAGGTTATATCACCATCGAACATAACGGACGTAAAGACACTTTACCCTATCCCAAACAACCCGGTAGTTTCTACCACTTGAGCAAGGTTCATGACAGCCATAACATCCATTTTGCTTGTCGAATTTGGGGGTTACGAGCTACTGACTTGAACCAAGGGGTAGTTTACGGTGTCTTGACCGAAGAAACGGGTATGGACGAAATGTTGATCAACCGTCTTGACTACGATGGTGTATTCGGTACGGCATTAAACCGTTTTTGCATTCAAGCTGCTATTGGTCATCCCCTTACGGTTTACGGTAAAGGTGGTCAAACCAGAGGCTTCCTGGATATCCGAGACACTGTTAGGTGTGTTGAGTTAGCGATCGCCAATCCAGCCCAATCTGGCGAATTCCGTGTATTTAATCAATTCACTGAACTTTTCAGCATCAGCGACTTAGCAATGATGGTGAAAAAAGCTGGTAATGCCATAGGGTTGAATGTAGATATCAATCATTTAGAAAACCCCAGGGTGGAGTTAGAGCAGCATTACTTTAACGCTAAAAATACGAAACTTCTAGATTTGGGTTTACAGCCCCATATGCTTTCCGATTCTTTGTTAGATTCCTTATTGAACTTTGCCGTTAAGTATCAGGAAAGAGTTGATAACAAACAAATTTTGCCAAAAGTTTCTTGGCATAGAAAGTAGAGGGACAATCGATTTTGGATTTTGGATTTACGATTTTGGATTGACCCCATGCATGAATGCAGGGGGCTTGAAACCTTTTTTTGAGATTTTTTCTTTAATCCAAAATCTAAAATCTAAAATCTAAAATTGGATTGATCCCATGCATGAATGCTTTCTTCTTAAAACAAGTACTGATTTGTTTTTTCTGAGCTAAAGAGATTTGCTCTTTAATCCAAAATCTAAAATCCAAAATTGTTTGGTAACAATTATCCGCTCAAAGTACTGTATCTAATAATGAGAATTGCCTTATTTACCGAAACATTTTTGCCAAAAGTTGACGGTATCGTCACACGTCTTCGTCATACCGTTGAACATTTGCAACGTAACGGCGACCAAGTATTAGTAATTTGCCCAGATGGCGGCATCACAGAATACAAGGGAGCTAAAATCTATGGAATTTCCGGCTTTCCTTTACCAATGTATCCGGAGTTAACATTAGCATTACCTCGTCCGGCGATTGGTGATACTTTGGAAGAATTTAAACCAGATATTATTCATGTAGTTAACCCAGCAGTCCTAGGTCTAGCTGGGATTATTCATAGTAAAATAAATAACATTCCCCTGGTGGCTTCCTATCATACTCACTTACCGCAATACCTGCAACATTATGGTTTAGGGATGTTGGAAGGATTACTTTGGGAATTACTTAAAGCAGGTCACAATCAAGCTGCTTTGAATTTATGCACTTCCACCGCGATGATTGAAGAATTGACCTCCCACGGTATAGAACGTGTAGATTTATGGCAAAGAGGAGTCGATACAGAATTATTTCATCCTAGTTTGGCAAGTGACGAAATGCGTCAGCGGCTGTCGCAAAATCATCCGTCCAGTCCTTTACTGCTTTATGTGGGACGTTTGTCTGCTGAGAAGGAAATTGAGCGCATTAAGTCAATTTTAGAAGGTATCCCCGAAGCTCGATTGGCATTAGTGGGAGATGGACCCCATCGTGAAGCCTTAGAAAAACATTTTGCCCAAACGAATACTTATTTTGTCGGTTATCTTACCGGCACAGATTTATCTTCAGCCTTTGCTAGCGCTGATGCTTTCGTTTTTCCATCTCGTACCGAAACTTTAGGATTAGTCCTATTAGAAGCAATGGCTGCTGGATGTCCCGTAGTTGCAGCACGTTCGGGAGGAATTCCCGATATTGTCACAGATGGAGTTAACGGATATCTTTTCGAGCCAACATCTGATGATGCAAGCGCGATCGCAGCAACACTTCGGCTTTTAGAAAAGACACAAGAGCGAGAAGTTATCCGTCAAAATGCTCGTCAAGAAGCAGAACGCTGGGGATGGTCTGCTGCAACTCGTCAGCTACAAACTTATTATGAAAAAGTAGTATATTCGCAAATGCCAAAAGCAGCATAATTCTAATTGATTTTAATCGCTTGAGGGCGGGCAATTAAAATAATTCGTAATTCGTAATTAAGTGTTGCAACGGGGATGACTAGTTCCCAGTCTCCGACTGGGAACTCCTGTGTGTGAGGCTCCGCCTCAAGTATATTAAGAGGCAGAGCCTAGGCTGTTGACTCTGTAGTTTTTTTGGGCTAAAAGTTCATACAGCTTTTCTGTTGGCTTTTCACGGTCGGCAGAGCCGACTGTCATCGGTTCCCAGGCTCAGCCTGGGAACCAGTTAAAATAATTCGTAATTCGTAATTAAGTGTTGCAACGGGGATGACTAGTTCCCAGTCTCCGACCGGGAACTCCTGTGTGTGAGGCTCCGCCTCAAGTATATTAAGAGGCAGAGCCTAGTACCGTTCGGCGTAAATAAGCCTACTATTTGCAAAGGCTGTAAATGCTAGTTCTTTCAAGGTTGTTAATGGTGGGTTTATTTCCGCCATGCTGTACTAGTGTGTGACCCGATGAAAAAAACCGAACATAGCAATAAGTGTTCTCAGTTATTAATATATATGTATCAATATCTAAATAGATAAACAAGACTTACTTAGATGAATTACCCAACAATCATCTGCATTCATTTACAGTTATAAATTGCGGAAATTAGATTATGATTTGGATGTAAGTATAAAATTGCACCCATCATCTAAATCGATAATCTTAAATTTAAAATTCCCATGACACTCTTGAATCCTGGTAGCGTACTAGCGACGTTAACTGAACTTACTCAAGTTAATCGTACCCACGCTCTATTGCGGCGTGTCAAAGACCTTTCTGTAAATGAATTTGTTTGCTTGTTGGACTTCATTACTGCGGAGTTCCAACAGTTTATCAGAGCAATAGAACTGATAAATAATGAAGCTTTAGAAACAATGCTAGAGAAAGTTCTTGAGGCAATTACGCTGAAAATCGGTCAAATTCTGCAAGCAGAACATACGACTATTTTCTTGGTTGACTATGATAAAGGTCAACTATGGTCAAAAGTGCCGCAAGATAATATTCACAAGTTATTAGAAATTCGGACTCCGATCAATGTGGGAATTCCCGGTCATGTCGCAAGTACGGGACAATATTTGAATATTGCCGAAACTACTACTCATCCTTTATTTAGCCCGGAATTAGAAAAGCAATTGGGCTATAAAATTCGTAATATTTTATGTATGCCGGTTTTAAGCAGCAAAAATCAAATTGTTGCAGTAGTACAATTAGCAAATAAAGCAGGAGAAATTCCTTTCGATAGCGAAGATGAAACCTGTTTTCGGGAATTTGCTGCAAGTATTGGCATTATCCTAGAGAGCTGTCAGTCTTTTTATGTTGCAGCACGCAATCAAAGAGGAGCAACGGCTCTATTACGAGCGACTCAAACACTCGGTCAAAGTTTAGATTTAGAAGTGACCTTGCAAATAGTCATGGAACAAGCCCGAATTTTAATGCAAGCAGACCGCAGTACGCTATTTTTGTATCGTAAAGAAATGGGTGAACTGTGGACAAAAGTTGCGGCTGCTGATGGTAAAACCATGATGGAGATAAGTATTCCCGGAAATCGTGGAATTGTGGGTTATGTTGCTTCCAGAGGAGAAACACTGAATATTCCCGACGCTTATAAAGATCCTCGTTTCGACCCAACTACAGATAGAAAAACTGGTTATTTTACTCGTAATATTTTATGTATGCCGGTGTTTAATTCAGCTAATGAATTAATTGGCGTTACACAGTTAATTAATAAGCAACAAGGTAGTTTTACTTCATCAGATGAAGAATTTATGCGGGCTTTCAATATTCAGGCAGGAATTGCTTTAGAAAATGCCCGTTTATTTGAAAGTGTGTTGTTAGAAAAACAATATCAAAAAGACATTCTTCAAAGTTTATCAGATGCTGTCATCTCCACAGATATGGAAGGTAGAATAGTCACTATTAATGATGCAGCATTAGAACTTTTAGGTTGTCCCTTGAGTGGAGATGCAACTATTAGAAATAGCAAGCTTCTGTGGGAAAATAATTTAGTTGGTCGGCTATTGTGGGAAGTTATCCCAATTGAAAATTTACAAACCCGATTGGAAGATAGCTTGAAGACTGGTGCGAGACATTACGTCCCCGAACAAAGTTTGGTGGTCGGACTGTATTATTTACCGGGTGAGTCGGAAGAATCGGAAGAATATATACTGGCATTGCCAAGTTCCACTAACCCAGAGATTTTTATTCCTTGGAATCATCCCCTGACTCCTCAATCTCAATTTGTGGATTCTTCTCAAGTTGAGCCAATAGAGCGAAGCACTAATCTGACAGTTAATCCCCTAACGAATCCAGAAGGTGGAGTGCGTGGTGGATTGGTGGTTTTGGAAGATATTAGTCAGGAAAAACGTCTCAAAACCACTATGTACCGCTATTTAACTCCTCACGTAGCAGAGCAAGTTATGGCGTTAGGCGAAGATGGTTTAATGGTAGGTGAGCGTAAAGAAGTCACCATTTTATTTTCCGATATTCGAGGCTACACAACGCTTACAGAAAATCTCGGTGCTGCTGAGGTGGTATCGCTGCTCAACCAATATTTTGAAACGATGGTGGAAGCAGTTTTCAACTACGAAGGTACCTTAGATAAGTTTATTGGGGATGCTGTGATGGCGGTATTTGGTGCGCCGCTACCACTAACAGAAAATCATGCTTTCCGAGCAGTACAATCGGCTTTAGATATGCGACATCGGCTTAAAGAGTTTAACGAACGGCGGATTGTTCAAGAACAGCCACAAATCAAGATTGGAATTGGAATTAGTTCTGGGGAAGTAGTTTCAGGAAATATTGGTTCTCGCAAGCGCATGGACTATACCGTGATTGGAGATGGAGTCAACCTGAGTTCCCGTTTGGAAGGAACTACCAAGCAGTACGGTTGCGACATTATCTTGAGCGAATTTACCTATCAACTGTGTAGCGATCGCATTATTGCCCGCGAACTTGATAAAATTCGAGTCAAAGGTAAACACGAAGCGGTAAAAATCTATGAATTAATCGGCGATCGCTCTACTTGTTTGGATGCTAATACCCAAGAATTTTTGTCCCATTATCATGCAGGACGCGCCGCTTATTCAACCCGCAATTTCCCGCAAGCGCTGATTTGCTTTGAAGCAGCAAAAAAGATTCGACCGACGGATACTGCTGTTAATATTCACATCCAACGCTGCAATAAATATCTAAGTCAGCCTCCAGAGCAATCTTGGACTGGAGTTTGGACGATGGTTGATAAGTAATCAATCAATTTGCAATTACCAATTACTGTGTGTTCCCATTTCCTTCTGAAGGGTCTTGACCAATCCCCAAATTATGTTTTGAATGCTTCAATTCTTTCCACAAAGCTTTGATTTCTTCATAAGCTTTTATAGAGGTTATTTTTCCCCCAGTTTCCAGATTACAAATCAAACTTACTCTTTGAGCAAACTCTTGCAAATTAGCATTAAATACTAAATTTTCTGGCTTTACCTCACCGTAGTAGCGACTGCGGGGGTAAAGGAAATCATCTTTTTCCATTTTTTTTCAGTGTTTTAGGGAGTAGGAAGTAGGGAGTAGGGAATAAAAAGCGTACTTGCCGATTTTTTCCATACTTAAATACTACTCCCAAAGCGCTCTCTCTTGAAAAGTTGCTCATTTTAGAGACCAAAAAGACCCCACTTTTCGCTTTATTTCTTTTCTCTGAGTCCTCGGAGTCTAGTACATGAAGGCAGAGGGCTTTTATAGGTAATGTGAATATCCCCAGCGTAGTAGTATTCCACCACATTAATTTTGATGGGTAAATATATTCGTAGTGCGTGTGCGTAAGCGCAGACTCACGTTAACGAAGTTTGCCCGAAGGGTAGTGTGCGCGTTCACCGCAAGGTGTTCCCGCAGGGAAGCGCACACTTCGTGAACGCTCGTTACAACCAACGAGCTAAAAGCAACCAGCGAGCAAGATGCTCGCACTACCCAAACCTGTCAAAAATGAATGATTTGGAATACTAGTAAGGTTTTTTAGTAATCTTCTACCGGGAAAGGAGTATTGAAAATAAGCTCATTCAATATCTTTGATTAATATTTACCAATTACCAATTACCAATTACCTATTACAGCATTCAGATAAAATAGTGAAGCCATAAGACAGTATTTACCATGTGTGTTACCTCTAAACTCTACGAAGGAAAAGCCAAAATTCTTTACGCAACGGATGTGCCAGAAATATTACTGGCTGACTTTAAAGATGATGCAACTGCTTTTAATGCCCAAAAACGCGGCAGTATCAGTAATAAAGGAACGATAAACTGTAGCATTTCCAGCCAACTATTCAAACAGCTAGAACAAAACGGTATTGATACTCATTATGTAGATAACCCGAAGCCAAATCAAATGCGGGTAAAGGCTGTGAAAATCTTTCCTTTAGAAGTCGTTGTGCGAAATATTGCAGCCGGAAGCATTTGTAAGCAAACAGGTTTAGGATTGGGTACCGTATTAAAACAACCATTAGTTGAGTTTTATTACAAAAATGACGCATTAGGAGACCCGTTATTGACGCGAGAACGTCTACTATTGTTAGAACTAGCTACTCAGGAACAAGTTGAGGAGATTATTCATCTAACATTGCGAGTGAACGAGTTTCTCAAGGATTTTTTTGGCAAATGCAGCATTATTTTGGTGGATTTCAAGCTAGAGTTTGGTTTGGATTCCCAACAACAGCTACTTCTGGCAGATGAAATTAGTCCCGACACCTGTCGTTTGTGGGATACCGCAACAAATGACCCCAAAGACCGAGTTTTAGATAAAGACCGTTTTAGGCAAGATTTGGGAAATGTAGAAAATGCCTACCAAGAAGTTTTAGAAAGAGTGTTAAAAACAGTAGAGGCAAATGCTGCTTAACTGTACTAAATTTTGTTTGATGCCATGCGTTGTAACTGTACTTGACAAATAAATGCTGGTTGATGACAAATGAATATCATATTAAACGATGGTGTGTGGATGTGAAAATGAATCTAAAAATAATGCGTTTATCTCCCTTTTTGGTGACGGTAATGGCACTTACTCCGACTTTAGGAGTTTCTTTAAGTGCAAATGCTCAAGGTGCTGATACTTTTAAAGAATCACAAGATATTCCTTTCTCAAGCACGAATCAAGCTGATGCAACTGTTAAAGTATTGCAGTCAGATGCCAAAAAGCTGCAAGTCGTAATTCCAACTTCCAATCCGACGATCGCACAAAATACTCCGCAAATTCCCCCTCCTGATAATTCCCCTAGCGATCGCCAACCACAACCAAATCCCACTCCTCAATCTGAAGAAGATACTCCATCTGAGATTCCAACTTTAGAAAATAGCCAACCAAATCCGACTCAACCTCAATTCCAAACTCCAGGAACGACGCAACCAAATCCTACCCAACCTCAATTCCAAACTCCGGGGACGACGCAACAAGAACAACCAGCACAAAGTCCTACCCAACCTCAATTTCAGACTCCAGGGACGACACAACCAGCACCAGCAGATGAAACTCGCGTATTAGTATCGGAAGTTTTGGTTAGGTCGGAAACCGGACAAATACCCCAAGCATTGCAAGAACAAGTTTATCGAGTTATTCGGACTCAACCGGGAAGAACAACAACGCGATCGCAATTACAAGAAGATATTAATGCTATTTTCGGAACCGGCTTTTTCTCTAACGTCCAGGTATCACCAGAAGATACACCTTTGGGGGTTAGAGTCAGCTTTGTAGTTCAACCAAACCCAGTTTTGCAAAAAGTCCAGATAGATGCAAATCCGGGTGCTAATATTCCTTCGATACTACCCGCCAAAAATATAGATGAAATATTTGGCAAGCAATACGGTCAAATTCTCAATTTGCGCGACTTGCAAGAAGGTATTAAGCTGTTAGTCAAACAGTATCAAGACCAAGGTTACGTATTAGCAAATGTGATTGGAGCGCCCAAAGTATCCCCCGACGGAGTAGTGACTCTACAAGTAGCTGAAGGGGTAGTACAAAACATTCGAGTTCAGTTTAAGAATAAAGATGGTGAAACCACGAATGAAGACGGAAAACCCGTAAAAGGAAGAACCCAGCCATATATTGTTGAGCGCGAACTACAGCTCAAGCCGGGACAAGTATTTAATCGCAACACCGTACAAAGAGATTTACAGCGGGTATTTGGGTTAGGATTGTTTGAAGATGTCAACGTTTCCCTTGACCCCGGTCAAGACCCTAGTAAAGTAGATGTAATTGTCAACGTGGTAGAACGAAACAGCGGTTCCATCGCCGCAGGTGCTGGTGTGAGTTCTGCTAGCGGACTATTTGGTACTATTAGCTACCAAGAACAAAACTTAAACGGCAGAAATCAAGATTTAGGGGCAGAACTACAGGTAGGAGCAAGGGAATTGTTGTTCGACCTCCGCTTCACAGACCCCTGGATCGCAGGCGACCCTTACCGCACTTCCTATACAGTAAACGCATTCCGTCGTCGGTCAATTTCCTTAATTTTTGACGGTAAAGATCAAGAAATCGAGACATTCGATCCGAACAACCTCGCAAACAATGACGCTCGCGATCGCCCCCGCGTTGTCCGTACTGGTGGTGGCGTAAACTTTAACCGCCCTCTCAATAAAAATCCTTTTGAAAAGTCGGAATGGGTAGCTTCTGCTGGTTTGCAGTACCAAAAAATTAACATCACTGATGGTGAGGGTGATACTAGGGAGAAAGGCGCAATTTTTGATGGTGACAACATAGTTTCGCGAGAAGTTGACCTGAGCGCTTCCGGAACAGGTAAAGACGATTTGCTACTAGTTAAACTCGGAGCATCTCGCGACAAGCGAAATAACCCATTACAGCCTACTAAAGGTTCCTTCCTGCGTTTGGGTGTAGACCAGTCTGTACCGATTGGACAAGGTAATATTTTTCTAACTAGGTTGCAGGGTAATTACAGTTATTATGTTCCTGTCAAATTTACCAACTTTAGCAAAGGGCCCCAAACCCTAGCTTTTAATCTTCAAGCTGGAACCATTCTCGGCGACTTACCTCCCTATGAAGCTTTTTCATTAGGTGGTAGTAACTCCGTCCGGGGTTATAACGAAGGTGGGTTAAGTAGCGGTCGCAGTTATGTAGAAGCATCGGTAGAGTATCGCTTCCCATTATTTTCAGTACTTAGCGGTGCATTATTTGTCGATGTTGGTAGTGACTTAGGAACCACAACCGAAACAGCAGAAATACTTAACAAAAACGGTACTGGTATCGGTTACGGTCTAGGTGTAAGAGTACAGTCACCGCTCGGACCAATTCGGATCGATTACGGTCTTAATGATGATGGAGACAGCCGAATTAATTTTGGTATTGGGGAAAGGTTTTAAATAGTTAGGAGTTAGGAGTTAGGAGTTAGGAGTTTAAATTTCCCCTTGTCTCTCAATCTTTTCAGCCCTCCGGTTATGTCTAGGAGGGTAATTTTTCTTGTAGATTGTAAAACTATTTACAACTTTTCGCTGCCATACCCCCTAAATTCCGCAAAATTGAGGGACTATAACTCCTATACCCCCCTTTTTAAGGGGGGGCTAGGGGGGATCAAAACGCTATGAAACAAAGTTAGAAGGCTTGTGTGTACACCGTAGGTCTTGGGGGCTGGGGGGCAAAGCATTGTTTCCCCTTTAGCTTGCCAATTTTTACCTTTAATTCAATACTATTACCTAAAGTATTGCTTCTGAAAGCCGATGTGTAGTTGTTCGGGAGAATATTTTTAATACATATAGCAGTTTGCAAATAAATGAGATCCATTCCCCTACTCCCTATTCCCTACTCCCTACCCCTATTCCCTACTTCCTACTCCCTTACAACTATATGTCCTTTACCTCACTCAAATGAAATAGGCTGTAATATTTCTGCTCAATTAGCCGAATTAATTATATAAAAATAAAAACCGAACAAAAATGCAACAGCATACAATAGCTAGTCAAATTATTCAAACTGGAACGGGATTACATAGCGGGGTTAATACTAAAGTCCGTATATTACCAGCAGAGGCCGGAAGCGGACGCTACTTTGTGCGCGTAGATCTACCTTCTGCACCGATAATTCCGGCGAAAGTCGCAATGGTCTCTCAAACGGTTCTCTCGACTGAATTAAGGCAAGGCGAAGCCAGTGTCCGTACTGTAGAACATTTATTAGCTTCTTTGGCTGTTATGGGCATAGATAACGCCCGCATAGAAATTGATGCTGCGGAAGTACCGCTTTTAGATGGCTCGGCACGGATATGGGCTGAGAGTATAGCCGCAGTCGGTACAGTAGAGCAAAATTCAACTACTGAAAACACTTTATTTTTAAAAGAACCAATTTGGGTACGTCAGGAAGATGCTTTTGTTTGTGCGTTACCAGCAGCAAAAACCCGTTTTACCTACGGAATTGATTTTGAACTAGCGGCTATTGGTAATCAATGGCACAGTTGGATGCCTTCTGACGAGCAGTCAAACCCTTATAAAAGCTTTATTTCAGAAATAGCTCCCGCCCGAACATTTGGCTTAATGCATCAAATCGAACATTTGCAAAAATCTGGTTTAATCAAGGGTGGAAGCTTGGAAAATGCCCTGGTATGTGGTCCAGATGGCTGGGTTAATCCACCACTACGATTTCCAAATGAACCTGTACGTCATAAGATCTTGGATTTAGTAGGAGATTTAAGTTTATTAGGAATTTTCCCTCGCGCTCATTTCTTAGCTTACAAAGCCAGCCATAATTTACACGTTCAACTGGCACAAAGAATTTTAGAGCAGGAGAATTTAGATTTGTAGATTTGATTTGTAGATTTGATTGTTAAATTTAAACACCAATCCAAAATCCGTCTTGGAAAGTTTGGCGGGACGGAAACCGACACCGCCAACTTTCCGCAAAATCTAAAATCTAAAATCTAAAATTCTCATTGGGGTAGTTCCGCACAACGATCGCCTATCAAATATCAGCAAAAATCAACCAGAGCAAAGCCAAATGTCAACTGTTACCGTTAATTCCAACAACGCGATCGCGCCAGCATCTACTGAAGATAAATTGGTTGATAGTACAACCACTTCGGAGAAAAAGACAATTTTTACAGTAGAAGAAATTCAAAAACTGTTACCGCATCGCTATCCTTTCGCATTAGTAGATCGAATTATCGACTACGTTCCAGGGAGTCTTGCTGTTGGCATCAAAAATGTTACTTTTAACGAACCTCATTTCCAAGGGCATTTTCCCGGACAGCCAATTATGCCAGGTGTACTAATTGTTGAGGCTATGGCACAAGTCGGTGGTGTCGTAATGACACAATTACCTGAGTATGAAGGCGGACTTTTCGTATTTGCTGGCATCGATAAAGTACGTTTTCACCGCCAAGTAGTTCCCGGAGACCAACTGGTAATGACCTTGGAACTGTTATGGGTTAAGCGTCGTCGTTTTGGTAAGATGCAAGGTCGCGCCGAAGTGAACGGTCAACTCGCAGCTAAAGGCGAACTGATGTTTTCTCTCGTTAATTGAGAAATAAACAAAGTTAGTAGAGGCACATCACAATTGTGCCTTTACTGAAATCTAAACTATGAGATTATTAGTAAAAAAAATAAAATAATTGAATATAGTATAGTAAAAATTCTGAATTTTCGCCGCTCTTACAATAATCCTTGCCAATCATCGATGCTTTCGGCTACTGATTACTTAAATTACTCGTGCCGCGCAAACTGTTCTGGAGATTAACCTTTGAAGACATTAATTCACCCAACTGCTGTAATTCATTCTAACGCGCAACTGCATCCGACCGTCCAAGTTGGAGCTTACGCAACGATCGAAGGAGATGTAAAAGTAGGTCCGGAAACCATTATCGGTTCTCATGCAGTGCTTGAGGGACCTCTGGAAATAGGAGCGCGAAATCGGATTTTTCCTGGTGCTGTAATTGGTTCAGAACCTCAAGATTTGAAGTATAACGGGGAATTTAGTACGGTTAGAATTGGCGACGATAATAGTATCAGAGAATACGTTACGATTAATCGCGCTACTGGTGCTGGCGAAGAAACTCGTATTGGAAACGGCAATTTACTGATGGCTTATGTTCATATCGGTCATAACTGCGTTTTAGAAAATTCAGTAGTAATTGCCAACTCAGTAGCATTAGCGGGTCATGTATATATAGAATCTCGTGCCAGACTCAGTGGAGTATTAGGCGTTCATCAATTCGTGCATATTGGCACTCAAGCGATGATCGGCGGTATGGCACGCATTGATAGAGATGTACCACCGTATATGTTAGTAGAAGGAAATCCAGCCCGAATTCGCACGCTTAATTTAATCGGACTCAAACGCGCCGGTTTTTCGATTGAAGAATTACAAATTCTCAAAAAAGCCTTTCGCATTCTCTACCGTTCCGATATAACATTCAAAGAAGCCCTAGAAAAATTAGAATTCTTAGGCGATACCGAACATTTAAAACATTTACGTCGCTTTCTACTGCTTTCTCAAATGCCTGGAAGACGCGGCTTAACTCCCGGTAGAGGTAAAGTTGCCACTCGTGAAGAATAGTTTTTATTTATTATTACTTATTTGCTATTAATTATTTGTGGTTAGTCATTGAGAGCCAACATATTCGTTGCTTATAGCGAGTAAAATTATTAGTTATAGCGAAAATTATTAGTTAAGACTTAGCAAAAAGGTATATTTTCTTGTAGGGTGCTGTGACGCTATGAAAAAAAATGAACGTAGTAATAACTGTTATCGCGTCACGCACCATCAACCATTTATGACAATATCGTAAGTCCTGTTAGTTATAGCGAAGATTATTAGTTATAGCGAAGATTATTAGTTATAGCGAAGATTATTAGTTATAGCGAAGATTATTAGTTATAGCGAAGATTATTAGTTATAACGAAGATTATTAGTTATAGCGAAGATTATTAGTTATAGCGAGCAAGATGCTCGCACTACAATAATTGAATAAACAAGGCCCAATTACCAATTACCAATTACCAATTACCAATTACCAATTACCAATTACCAATTACCAATTACCAATTACCAATTCTCAATTCCCAATTCCCAATTCCCAATTCCCAATTCCCAATTCCCAATGCCCAATTACCAATTCCCAATTCCCAATTCCCAATTCCCAATTCCCAATGCCTAAATTCTAATGCGAATATTTATTAGTACTGGCGAAGTGTCAGGCGATCTACAAGGTTCACTGTTAATAACCGCACTCAAGCAGCAAGCCATCGCAGCGGGGTTAGAGTTAGAGATTGTGGCTCTAGGTGGCGATAGAATGGCAGATGCTGGTGCATCCTTAATCGGAAATACTACTTCTATTGGTTCCTTCGGAATTTTTGAATCTTTGCCATTTGTGCTGCCAACTTTAAAAATACAGAGACAAGCGATCGCGTTTCTAAAAGAATATCCACCAGATTTAGTCGTATTTATCGACTATGCAGGACCGAATATGGCGATCGGTAAGTATATTCGTCGTCATATGCCTTCTTGTCCGACTGTTTACTATATTGCACCTCAAGTTTGGGTTAGCTCATTTGGGGAGCGAGATACCGAGCAAATTATCAATATTAGCGACAAAATATTAGCGATATTCCCCGAAGAAGCTCGTTATTTTCAAAATAAAGGTGCAGATGCAACTTGGGTCGGACATCCTTTAATAGATAGAATCCAAAATTTCCCCAGTCGAGAAGCAGCCCGTACAAAGTTGGGAATTGCCTCGGATACAATCTGTGTAGCACTTATACCCGCTTCCCGCATCCAAGAGATCAAATTTCTCGTCCCGGTAATGTTTGAAGCAGCAAGGGAAATTCAAATCAAAATGCCAGAAATTCATTTTTGGATTCCCTTGTCTATGGAAAGATATAGAGAACAAATAGAAAAAGAAGTACAAAAATATCAATTAAGAGCAACAATTATATCCAGTCAACAGCAAGAAGTGCTAGCTGCTGCGGATTTAGCGATCGCCAAATCAGGTACGGTTAACTTAGAATTGGGATTATTAAATATACCGCAAGTAGTTTTATATCGTTTACATCCCTTGACTTACTGGATTGGTAAAAACATCCTCAAAATTAAATTTCCCTTCGCTTCCCCAGTTAATTTATTAGTCATGCGGGAAATCGTCCCCGAATTCATTCAAGAAACAGCCACATCCGAGAACATTGTCCGAGCAGCAGTAGAATTATTGTTAAACGAACAGCGTCAACAGCAAATGAAAGCCGACTATCTCGATATGCAGCAGTATGTAGGAGAAATTGGAGTTTGCGATCGCGCTGCAAAAGAAATTTTACAATTATTACAATTAGGGAATTGGTAATTGGTAATTGGTAATTGGTAATTGGTAATTGGTAATTGGTAATTGGTAATTGGTAATTGGTAATTGGTAATTGGGAACGGTTAATAGTTAGGAATTAGAAATTAGGAATTAGAAGTTATTAATCAGCGTCATCAGTGTCATCCATTTAATCCGCGTTCAGAGTTAGGAGTAATTAAGGTTAAAGGTTAAAATTCTTTTTATCTCCCCATCTCCCCCTCTCCCCATCTCCCCATCTCCCCATCTCCCCCTCTCCCCATCTCCCCATCTCTTCATGTCCAAGCGCGGAAAAAGTTACCATCTTCCCAAATTCCAGCAACTTTCTGCTCGATCGCGGCTAATTGTTTATCATCCAATTTCTGGAAGCTTCGCGCTACATTGACGTTTTCTTCCAATTGTTTAATATTCTCGGCAGCAATAATACAGCAACTTACTCCAGATTGAGATAAGCTATAACCCAAAGCTTCTTGCATTCCGGATAATCCCCCCGGTTTAAATAAACGACCGTAAGCTGGTACTTTCATGGCAATTACTCCAACATTTTTTTCTCGCGCTACAGGTAAAACTACGGAAAGAAAAGGACGGGGATGATATTTATCAGCAGCGTTTACGGGAATTAAAGTAGTGTCAAAAGAATAGCGACGTAATCCTTGAGCAATAATGTCAGGTTCGTGATGTCCGGTAATACCTGCAAACCGGATAAGTTTTTGTTGTTTAGCTTCTTCTACAGCTTTAATTGCACCAGAATTAGAAAATATTGTATCCAGTTCCTCCGAGAAAGAAACGTGATGCAATTGCCACAAATCAAGATAGTCTACATTTAAACGTTTTAAACTTTTCTCCAATTCTCTCCAAGCTCCATCTCTGTCTCTAGCGGCTGTTTTACTAGCTAAAAAGATTTTTTCGCGGTGGGATGGAAGTACTTTGCCTAAGTAATCTTCACTAGGTCCATAACTTGCCGCAGTATCAAAGTAACGAATGCCAAGTTGTAATGCTTTTTCGATTAATGCTATAGCATCTGCTTCCTTTTCATTCCAGGATAACGGTGTTTGTCCCGCACCACCTAATCCAAAAATCGGAACTTTTTCACCCGTTTTACCTAAAATATTTTCTGCCATTTTGGCAGGTGGTGCAGCATTGCTAGTGGTATTTTGCTCTAATGTGCTACATCCAACAATACCTCCAGCTACAGCCGCACTCGTAATTAAGAATTCACGCCGTGTGGTTTTATCTGACATGGTTAAGGACGATACTTTGTTGATTTTATTTTAGCGAGAAATAGTTAAATGGAATTATTAACAACAAAGATGCAGTAACCAAGCATTAACCAATCGCATTATAGACACAAATAATTTATTTATTTCTTATTTATTTACTTCTTATTTACTTCTTATTTATTTAAAAATCGATAATAAAATGACTATTATACAGTCTAAGAAAGAATTCGCTGTTAATCTACCTCTACAATATCTTCAAGCGATACGACTGACTCATGCTTTGATGGAGTCGCAATATATCGTACATATCTCAGAAGAACATCAAAAAAAGTTTTCTGTTTTAAAAAAGGTTTTTAAGCTGAAATATCAAATAGGTGTAGAGAATATTCCACAATTAAATACTATTAAATTTAATCATACTCGTCCCAGTTCGCGAATAGGTTCTCTGCAACGAACTTTAATTTTTCCTCAAGCAATTTTTGATTATTGCCATCAACTTTGGCTCGATCGACGTAACATTAAAATTTGTTTTGCTGGATTAGTTATCGAAAAACGAAAAAACACTTTAGAAAAATGGTATAAAAATAGCTTTCCAAATTCTAGTTTTAAACTTCCTACAGAAGAACGTTTAATAGTTCGTTTAGTAAATAAATTACTCAGACAATTCAATTTACCGACTTTACCTAGTACTTATAAAAAAGAATTAAACGGGATTGTATTTTGGTCATCAAATCGCGGACGAGTATTTCCGGTAAAAGCTTGGGATGAAGAATATTTTCGTTTATTAGCAAATTCTCAATTTGTACTTTGTCCGAGCGGTGATTATATTTGGACTTATCGATTTTTTGAATCTATTATGTGTGGTGCAATTCCGATTATTGAGGAATATTGTCCTGCTTATGAAGGATTTCGTTACTTTACTATGAATGATTCGATTTCAAGTCTTAAATGGTCTCAAGAAGATGTAGATTACAATTATCAATTATGCTTTGCACGTCTAACTATTCCTATGGAAGAATTGAATAGGGAAATTATCAAGAATTTTATTTGATCACTTTTTCGGCTCGCATTACAAGAAATAAAAATAACAACTAATTAGCCTTAACAGCTTTTTCTGCTGCATCTAAATTCTTCTCATACTCAGCGATTTTTTGTTCGGCAATTATAAAATTAGCACTTTCGGGTGGTACTGTTTTCATTAATGTTAAAGCTGCTTTCCATCTACCTACAACGGTATTCCAATCTTCTTGTGAAGTTGCAAATTCTTGTAATTGCGCTGCGTTGTTAGCAAGATTTAATGCTTCATCAAAATTGCTTTGAGGTGATATTTTGGAAATTTGAGTATTAACTATTTTGGTTTCTGAACTAATTCTTTTCTGAATTTGTTCTGTAAAATTTCCCGATGATATACTTTGTTGAACATCTGGTAAGGTGAAAAACATATACAGCCATGCACCTACTAAACTAATTACAAATATATTCAGAAACATCTTTGATGATTTTCGTTCTTTAACTGCAACAGTAGTATCAGAGCTACTTTTAGTTGTATTACTAGGAGTTACTACCGTTGTTGAAATAATTTCGTCTTCATCTTCAATTTTTGATTTACTTGTAACTGTATCTATTTCATCTATACTATCGTGGAAAACAAGACGAGCTTTAAATAAATATGCAATTTGATAAAATATAGCGGCGCATAAAAGCCAGACAGCAGAGAATGCTATTCTGATATTGTTGGGTTTTTCCGCGTATGTTTCAATTATTTTTATGTAATTAAGCTGAAATAAATGTAGAAAAGGTGTACAAATTAGAGTTGCGATCAAAGTAGATAAGACAATTATTAGCCAACTATATAAACTTTCCCACCAGCTAATTAATCCGGGGAAAAACCCCGAAGTCGCGCTAGTTTTTTCTCCTGGAATCGAAGAAACAAAACGACTGAGGAATAAGTGATGAAAAAGCGCGATCGCCGGTATGGGCAAAATTAATATTAATATGACAATAACAGTCAATTGTTCGAGATTTGACGATTTGGGTAAGTTGTATGAGTCAGCATAACGTCTAAGAATACCTAAAAAACCACTCATCAATACCGATAGCATTAAAGCACTCAACCAAGCATTTGGATAAGGAATCCATACGGGTAGTCGCATTCTTTTCATAGGAAGTACTCTATTAATTTATGTAAATGGCAGGTTGTCTTTAATACGGTAAAAAATAGAAATTTATCTGTATAAGCAATTACATAAAAAAAAATTATCTGAAATATAGCAAGCTTTGGGCATCTTTAGCTGCTGGTCAATCAATTAAAAAGCCTATCTTTGCATAAAATTATACAGTTCCTCAAGTATCCATCCATAGATATTTTAGATATTTTAAAAAACTTAATCAAGCAAATAGCTTGATGTAAAGTAAAGTAGTGTTGAAATAAGCTGATGCGCGATCGCAATTGCTTTAATAGGACTTACGCCTTTTTAAAAATGCCATAATTGAAAAAATAGAGTTTGACTGTAATGGCTGCTTCACTCAAATACACTAAAGAACCATATAAAGAAACTTATAGTGAAATAATCGATGTTCGTTCAAGTAGCGAGTTTGCAGAAGACCATATTCCTGGTGCAATTAATTTGCCGGTTTTAAATGATGCCGAACGCGCTGAAGTCGGAACGATATACAAGCAACTTTCCCCTTTTCAAGCTCGGAAAATAGGGGCATCCATAGTATCAAAAAACATTTCTCAACACCTAAATGAGCATTTTGCTAACAAAGAAAAAAGCTATCAGCCTTTAATTTACTGTTGGCGCGGAGGTCAACGTTCTGCTAGTTTGGCTATGGTATTATCTCAAATTGGTTGGCGAGTGACTTTGCTCTACGGTGGTTACAAAACTTATCGTAATTATGTACGTCAACAGTTAGAAGATTTACCGCAACAATTAACTTACAAAATATTATGTGGTTTAACTGGTAGCGGCAAAACCCACATTTTAAACAGGATGTGTCAAAGAGGTTTTCAAGTTTTAGATTTGGAAGCTTTAGCAAAGCATCGCGGTTCAATACTCGGCTCAGAATGGCTTGATAAACCTTCTCCCCAACCCGCACAAAAATACTTTGAAACCCAGCTATTACAAGCGCTGCAAAGTTTTAATCCTCATGAGACTGTATGGGTAGAGTCGGAGAGTACTAAAATAGGGCAAGTTCATTTACCTCATTCTTTATGGGATAAAATGAAACAATCTAGCTGTGTAGAAATAAAACTACCGCTCGATGTTAGAGTCGAATTTTTATTACAAGAATATCCACATTTAGTAAATAATCCCGAAATTCTCAAAGCAAAGTTAGAAAAATTAAAATCTAGCTGCGGATGGAAGAGAATAAATCAATGGTATCAGATGATAGATAGCCAAAATTGGGAATTATTTGTTAAAGACATATTGGAGTCCCACTACGACCCAACTTACTGTAAATCGATGCAGGTGAATTTTGATCGAGTTGAACGGGTAGTTTCTTTAACTGATTTATGCGATCGCAGTATTGATAATTGGTTAGATTCTTTAGTCCCAAATTTTGTCGCGACAAACTGAATTTTGGTAAAATTTTGGTAATTATTTCCGAATCGCGAATAATTGCGGATTGCTACACAAGGTACGTTAACATCTCGGCAAAAAGTAAAAATAAAAATTAATTATTTACTAATTTTATATTTTTTCCTATTCCCTATTCCCTACTCCCTATT